>CBDUEE010000064.1:0-13339 GCA_965366105.1 uncultured Flavobacterium sp.
TTCTTATTTTAGATGGTGCAATGGGAACCATGTTGCAGCGCTACAATTTCTCCGAAGAAGATTTTAGAGGAGAGCGTTTCAAGGACTTTCCACATTCACTAAAAGGGAATAACGATTTATTGTCACTTACACAACCACAAGCTATAAAAGCAGTTCACGCTAAATATTTTGAAGCAGGAGCTGATATTATAGAAACCAATACTTTTTCGAGCACCACAATAGGTATGGCCGATTATCATTTAGAAGATTTCGTTTATGAACTCAACTACGAATCAGCCAAAATTGCTCGTGAAGTTGCCGAAGAATTTACAGCAAAAAATCCAGAGAAACCTCGTTTTGTAGCCGGTTCAGTAGGACCAACAAACAGAACGGCAAGTATGTCGCCAGATGTAAATGATCCGGGTTACAGAGCCGTGACTTTTGATGATTTGCGTATCGCATACAAACAGCAAGTAGAAGCCTTGATGGATGGCGGTTGCGATTTGTTATTAGTCGAAACTATTTTTGACACCTTGAATGCTAAAGCAGCACTGTTTGCTATAGAAGAAGTCAAAGACGAACGTAATATCGATATTCCAATCATGGTCTCGGGAACAATTACTGATGCTTCAGGAAGAACACTTTCAGGACAAACGGTAGAAGCTTTCTTGGTTTCGGTTTCACATATTCCTTTATTAAGTGTAGGTTTCAATTGCGCACTTGGTGCCGATTTATTAAAACCTTATTTACAAACTTTGTCACATAATACGTCATTCAATGTTTCGGCGCATCCTAATGCTGGATTGCCTAATGCTTTTGGAGAATACGACGAAACACCAGAGGAAATGCAAGCCCAAATAAAAACCTATTTAGACGATAATTTAGTAAACATAATTGGAGGTTGTTGCGGAACAACTCCGGAACATATTAGACTGATAGCTGATATCGCAAAGGATTATAGACCACGAGTTTCGACGGCAACAATGTAGTATGTCATTGCGAGAAACGAAGCAATCACATAATGGAGATTTATCGTTTGTTTAAATCTCAAAAAATATTGTACTGATCCTGCAAGGTTTTTTAAACCTTGCAGGTATAAAACAGAGCTGATTCAACAAGATTTTTTTTAACTGTAGGTATAGAGGTCATCCTGCAAGGTTTTGTAAACCTTGTAGGTATAAAACAGAAGGAGACTTAGTAAACCTTGCAGGAATAAAAAACAGAATGCGGTATTCACATAAAACCGCGTGAGGGATAGCAGTGAAAAGCCCACAGTGAAGTGCAGCGATAGCGCAACGAGCGAGGACTTGAAACGAATAGCCCGACCCTTTTTGGGTCACGCCCAAAACATGAAAAATAAAGATTAAATCTATTTCATTTTGAAAATGATTTAGAATTAAAAATAAATAAAATGGCAGAAAAAGAAACAAGAAAAAACCTTGTGTTATCGGGATTAGAGCCTTTGATTATAACTCCAGAGAGTTTGTTTATAAACGTTGGAGAACGAACAAATGTTACAGGTTCTAGAAAATTCCTTCGATTAATCAAGGAAGAAAAATACGAAGAAGCACTTAGTATTGCTAAAGAACAAGTGGAAGGTGGCGCCCAAATCATCGATATCAATATGGATGAAGGGATGCTTGATGGGGTTTACGCCATGACGAAATTCCTAAATTTAATTGCTGCTGAACCGGATATTTCTCGTGTTCCAATCATGATTGATAGCTCGAAATGGGAAATTATAGAAGCGGGTTTGAAAGTGGTTCAAGGGAAAAGTGTCGTGAATTCTATTTCTTTGAAAGAAGGAGAAGAGCAATTTATTCATCATGCTAAATTAATCAAGCGCTACGGAGCTGCAGTCATTGTGATGGCTTTTGATGAGGTAGGGCAAGCTGATAATTACGAGCGTAGAGTAGAAATTTGCCAACGTTCGTATGATATTTTAGTAAATAAAGTTGGTTTTCCAGCTCAAGACATCATTTTTGATTTAAATATATTTCCGGTAGCAACAGGAATGGACGAACACCGCCTGAATGCTTTGGACTTTTTTAGAGGAACAAAATGGGTTCGTGACAACTTGCCTCATGCACATATTAGTGGTGGAGTAAGTAATGTTTCATTCTCATTTAGAGGGAATGATACCGTGCGTGAAGCGATGCACTCTGTTTTCTTATATCATGCTATTAAAAACGGTATGACAATGGGAATCGTGAATCCAGAAATGCTCTCTATATATGATGAAATCCCAAAGGATTTACTGGAATATGTTGAAGATGTAATTCTGAATAGGCGCGATGATGCGACCGAACGTTTACTTGATTTTGCTGAAAATGTAAAAGGAGATATAAAAGGGACTGAAAAGACAATCCAAGAATGGCGTTCCGGTACAATTCAAGAAAGATTGACACACTCATTAGTACGAGGAGTTGATGAATTTATTCTTTTAGATATTGAGGAAGCCAGATTAGCAGCTGCAAAACCAATTGAAGTTATCGAAATCAATTTGATGACGGGAATGAATGTCGTGGGTGATTTATTTGGCGCGGGGAAAATGTTTTTGCCACAAGTGGTAAAATCGGCTCGTGTGATGAAAAAAGCGGTAGCTTATTTATTACCATTTATAGAGGCAAGTAAACAAGCTGGAGACAAGCAAGGAAATGGAAAAATATTGATGGCAACCGTAAAAGGCGATGTACATGATATAGGGAAAAATATCGTTGCCGTGGTTCTTGCTTGTAATAATTATGAGATTGTAGATTTAGGAGTTATGGTTGCGCCCGAGAAAATCATTGCTGCTGCCATAGAACATAACGTAGACATTATTGGTTTAAGCGGATTAATTACGCCTTCGCTTGACGAAATGGTTTATTTGGCTAAGGAATTAGACAAACGCGATATCAAAATTCCGATTATGATTGGTGGAGCAACTACTTCGAGGGCGCACACTGCTGTGAAAATTGCTCCACAATACAGACAAACTGTAATTCACGTCAATGATGCTTCGAGAGCTGTAACGGTTGCTGGAAGTTTGCTAAATAGTGATAAAAAAGTATATATGGCTTCGATTCGAGAAGAATACGACGCTTTTAGGGAAACCTTTTTAAATCGATCTCGAGATAAAAATTTCTTGACTATCGAACAGGCAAGGAAAAATAAGTTACAATTGGATTGGGATAATTACAGTCCTAAGAAACCTAATTTTATAGGTGCAAAAGTAATTGAAGTTGATATCGATGTTTTGGTACCTTATATTGACTGGACACCATTTTTTAGAACTTGGGAATTACACGGAAAATATCCAGCGATTCTTACGGATGAGGTAGTTGGCGAACAAGCAACTGCTGTTTTTGCTGATGCCAAGGCGATGCTAGAAGTGATTTTAAAAGAAAAGAAACTTACTGCCAAAGGAATTTATGGTATTTTTCCAGCGAATCAAGTCAACGATGATGATATTGAATTGAGTGATGAAAATGGAAAAGTTTTAGAGAAATTTTTGACTTTGCGTCAGCAATCACAAAAAACGAAAGGCGCTCCAAATATCGCATTGTCTGATTTTATTGCTCCAAAAGAGAGTGGTAAAACTGATTATATGGGTGCGTTTTGTGTTACCACCGGTTTTGGTGTTGATGAATGGGCCGAAGAATTTGTAAAAGATTTAGATGATTATAATGCCATAATGGTCAAAGCTATGGCGGATCGTTTGGCCGAAGCTTTTGCAGAATACCTGCATGAAAAAGTACGTAAAGAAATTTGGGGTTATTCAGCTGATGAAGCTTTGAGCACCGAAGATATGATTGCCGAAACTTACAAAGGAATTCGTCCGGCACCTGGTTATCCAGCTTGTCCAGATCATTTAGAAAAACCAACAATCTGGAAGCTACTCAATGTAGAAGAAGAAATTGGAGTAGTTTTAACCGAAAGTATGGCCATGTGGCCCGCTTCGGCTGTTTCAGGATATTATTTTGGAAATCCTGAAAGTAAGTATTTTGGACTAGGGAAAATAAAAGACGATCAAGTCATCGATTATGCAAAACGACGAAGTATTCCTACTGAAGTAGCAATGAAATGGTTAAACCCAAATATAGCAGACTAAATAAAGTCTGAAAGTCAAAAGTCATAAAGCCTATAAGGAACTGACTTCGACCTTCGACTTTTAAACTTTAAGACTCCATAATGAAAGTAACACAACATATAGACGATGCCAAAGGAGAAACATTATTCTCATTTGAAATTATTCCACCTCAAAAAGGTAAAAATATTCAAGAATTATATAGTAATATAGATCCTTTAATGGAGTTTAAACCACCATTTATTGATGTAACTACCTCTAGAGAAGAGTATATTTATGTTGATAAAGGCAATGGATTGTTAGATAAAAAACTAACCAGAATGCGTCCTGGAACTCTTGGAATATGCGCTTCAATAAAGCATAAATACAATGTAGATACCGTTCCTCATGTGCTTTGTGGGGGATTTACAAAAGAAGAAACAGAATATCTATTAGTAGATTGTCATTATTTAGGTATTAATAATGTAATGGCCTTGCGTGGTGATGCAATGAAAGATGAGCAGTCTTTCGTAGCAAAACCAGGAGGGAATAATTATGCAGTCGATTTAGTACAACAAATCTATCAATTGAATGAGGGGAAGTATTTGCATGATGTAATGCATATTGATAATAAGGCTGATTTTTGTATTGGTGTGGCGGGTTATCCTGAGAAACATTTAGAATCGCCATCCTTACTTTCTGATTTAAAACGTTTGAAAGAAAAAGTAGATGCTGGTGCAGATTATGTAGTGACACAAATGTTTTTTGACAATGAAAAATATTTTCAGTTTGTAACCAAAGCGCGAGAAATGGGGATCACAGTACCTATTATTCCGGGAATTAAACCACTTGCAGTACAAAGACATTTACAGGTTTTACCTCAAATTTTCCGCATCGATTTGCCCGAAGATTTAATCCAAGCAGTAGATCAATGTAAAAATAATGCAGCCATTAGAGAAGTTGGAATTGAATGGGCTATTCAGCAATCGCTAGAACTTAAAGCAGCTGGTGTTCCTGTTTTACATTATTATTCTATGGGAAAATCAGAAAATATTAGACAAATAGCTAGTACCGTTTTCTAAAATATTAATTTAGTTGTATAAATATAGACCTTGTTTAAATTAGTTTAGACGAGGTTTTTTAATTTAAAATAAAATAGTTTTAAGTGCAATTATGCTTTAAGAATCTTATTTATACTGTATTGTTGTTTTTTCTTTAGAACAGTATTGTTCTCAAATAGCTTTGAAAAATCTTGAAAAGTAGCTTATTATGTGATATAAAATTTCAAATTATATCAATTATTGTTTTAAAAAAAAGTAGCATTTTCAGACGTGATTAGATTGTAATTCTTTTAAAGGACATAACATTAAATTCCGTAGTTTCGTAAAATAAATCATCTAATTTATTTAGTCTTGATTCTAAACTTATTAATATTGCCACAGTAATGAATGATATCCTACATAAAATTATAAATTTCATAAATCTTCATTCTGGAGAAGAGGATAGGAATAAAGTATTAGAAAATGTAAAATCTAATATTTCTTTTAGGGGCTCTAATTTTTGGATTTTGGCATGTGCAATTGTAGTTGCATCAGTTGGTTTGAATGTAAATTCAACCGCTGTTGTTATTGGAGCCATGCTTATTTCACCTTTAATGGGACCTATCGTTGGCGCAGGATTTGGATTAGGGATATATGATTTTAATCTATTAAAAAAAGCGTTAAAAAACCTTTTAATTGCAACAATTGTCGGATTAGTTGTCTCAACTATTTATTTCTATTTAAGTCCGTTTAAGGAAACGCAATCGGAATTATTATCTAGAACTTCTCCTAATATTTATGATATTTTCATAGCGTTTTTTGGTGGGCTTGTTGGAGTTATCGCCATAACAAGAGTCGAAAAAGGAAATCCAATCCCAGGTGTTGCTATTGCTACTGCATTGATGCCACCTTTATGTACTGCAGGTTACGGGCTAGCGATAGGTAATTTTAGTTTCTTTTTTGGAGCGATTTATCTGTATACTATTAATTGCGTTTTTATATGTATCGCTACTTTCTTGATTGTGAAATATTTGCAATATCCATCGGTGAAACAAATTGATGAAAAACGTGAAAAAAAAGTACGATATGCAATGACTTCATTAATTTTGATACTAATTATTCCTAGTGTTTATTTTGCTTATGTATTAATTCAAGAAAAAAAATTCAATCAAAAAATCGAACATTTTATTAACGAAGAGTTTACGAATAAAGGGTTTACAATCCTTTATAAAAAAATTAAAACCAGCGGAAGTCCTAAAAAAATAGAATTAGTTTTTTTAGCAAAAAAAACTAACAAAGAAGAGTTAGAGATACTGAACCAAAGATTAAAAACCTACGGTATTGAAAATACGGTATTAAAAATTAGACAGGATACGACTGATATTAAAAAATATATTTCAAATCAAATTAATTTGGAAAAATCAATTCTGAATACAAAAGATTTAACAATTGTTGAATTGGAAAAACAAATAAAGAAAAACAGCTATAATAACGCAGTAGTATTAGCAGAAGCCAAAATTATTTTTCCTGAAATTGAAAATCTTTCGATATCAAATCACGTCTATGATGAAAACACCGAAAAGCCCATAATAGTTCCTGTCATGGTTTACAAAAGCAAAAAAGAACTTACTAGAACTTCAAAACAAAAATTAGTTTTGTGGCTACAGCAAAGACTTTCTATAGAGAAAATAGAAATTTACAGACAAGTATAAGCAACTACTTTTTAGTTATTTCTCTAAAAACGGTTTCTAGATTTTTATTTTTTTGATTGAGTTGAAGTGTTTTTAAACCATGAGCATTTGCAAAATCAAAAACTGCGGGACGCATATCTTTGTCGGCTAAAAAAGTTAATTCCCAAATCATGTCGTGGGTGTTTATAAAGGAAGTAAGATTTTCTATTTTGGCAATAGCCTGCTCTTCTATTTTATAATCAAATTCTACTTCGATAACTTGTTCTTTGTCCGCAGAAATTAGTTTGTCTAACTTTTTATCGGCTACAATTGTACCGTTATTGATGATAATGACGCGGTCGCAAATGGCCTCAACTTCCTGCATAATGTGAGTAGAAAGAAAAACGGTTTTGTCTTTTCCAGCATTTTTTATCACATTTCTTATTTCTATCAATTGGTTGGGATCTAAGCCAGTGGTTGGTTCATCCAGTATCAAAACATCAGGATTGTGTAATAATGCATTGGCAAGCCCTACACGCTGACGGAATCCCTTGGATAATTGACCAATTTTTTTATGACTTTCGGTAGATAAGCCAGTAAGCACAATCACTTCTTCGATTCGGGATTTGGCTACCTTATATACATCAGCATTAAAAGACAGGTACTCTCTAACATATAAATCTAAATATAGCGGATTGTGTTCCGGCAAATAGCCAATAGAAAGCTGAACCGCTTTTTGATCTGAATTTACATCATGACCGTTCACAATCGCAGAACCTTCATCAGCATTGATATAGGTAGTCAATATTTTCATTAAAGTAGATTTTCCAGCACCGTTTGGGCCTAAGAAACCTACGATTTCTCCTTTATTTACAGAAAATGAAATGTTGTCTAATGCCTTTTGGGCACCATAACTTTTAGATATATTATTTACTTCTATTGACATGAACTATTATTTGTTGCAAAAGTAAACAGAAAAGGATTCATTTGTTGTTTCTTTGTTTGCCAATTAAGTAATTTTAAAAATAATTAGCAAATAAGTTGTCAAAACAGGAACGGAATTTTAAAGCCTTGTTTCGATTTGTATTTTTTTACAATTTGAAACCATTAAATTAAGTCATACAAATTATGAAAAACAAAAGTATTTTATTGTTTCTTTTTCTTGGGTTTTTTGCTCAAGCACAGGAAAAAGTAGCTATTAATGAGCAAGAAGTAGTACGGATTGAAACAGAGCTTGCTTCGGATAGAATGGAAGGAAGAGCCATCTTTACACCAGGAATAGAATTGGCGTCTGCTTTTATTGAAGCGGAATTCAAAAAAATTAATCTCTCGTATTTTGACAATTTGACAAATTATCGCCAGGAATTTGATGTCAAAGGGAAAGCAGCAAATAATGTTATTGCAGTTTTGCCTGGAAAATCAAAACCAGATGAATATGTTATTTTTTCAGCACATTATGACCATTTAGGAATGGAGAAAGAGGGAACTGACAAAATTTATAATGGTGCCAATGATGATGCTTCGGGAACTACCGCCGTAATTGCTTTAGGTAAATATTTTAAAGAACTGAATCAAAATGAAAGAACCATTATTTTTGTAGCCTTTACCGGTGAGGAAGTAGGTGGCTTTGGAGCTAAATTTTTCTCAGAAAAGATGGATCCTAACAAAGTAGTAGCCATGTTTAATATAGAAATGATTGGGACAGAAAGTAAATGGGGTAAAAACTCGGCTTATATAACTGGTTTTGATAAAACCGATTTTGGTACCATTTTACAAAAGAATTTGAAAGGAAGTAATTTTAACTTTTATCAAGATCCTTACCCAGAACAACAGCTTTTTTACCGTTCTGATAATGCCAGATTGGCTTCGCAAGGAGTTCCAGCACATACGATTTCTACCTCAAAAATGGATATAGAACCTAACTATCATAAATTAAGTGATGAAGTATCGACTTTAGACCTAAATAATATGACTGAAATTATAAAGGCAATTGCCATTAGTTCGCAAAGTATTATTAGTGGCCAAGACACACCTTCTAGAGTTACTAAGTAAATAGTCTACTAATTATTTTGAGTAATTTATAAATCATTTAATTAAGCGTTTTTTAATGATTGTATAATTTAATACTTGTTTTATCACGAATTCTTTTTTTGTTTCATAAAAAGTGATTTTTTTTTTGGTGAACTGGAAATAATTTATACATTCGCAAAGAGTTTAATGAAAAACACGCAACAAAATGTTAAATAACCGATTTTATTTTAGCAATTCTTATTATTTCTTCTGGGAACAGGGTAGGGATTGTCGTATGGTTATTTAATTAAAAAATTAAATTGATAATTATAAATATACAATCCCGATGTGAATCGGGATTTTTTTTTGCCTAAATTTTAAAATAGATGAGTAATAAAGTTGCAATACAAGGAATAAAAGGGTCTTTTCATCATCAGGTAGTACAAGAATATTACGAACAAAATATAGTAATTGATGAGTGTTTGTCTTTTGAGGAATTAGTAGATAGCTTGCTTTCAGGAAAGTCAGACCAAGCAGTTATGGCGATAGAAAATTCTATTGCGGGTCCAATTATTCCAAATTATGCTTTGATTGATAAAAATAATTTGCACATAATAGGAGAACATTATTTAGATATTCACCAAAATTTAATGGCATTAAAAGGTCAAAAAATAGAAGATATAACAGAAGTTCATTCGCATCCGATGGCAATTTTGCAATGTATGGATTTCTTAAAAAAATATCCAAATATTAAATTGGTAGAGGATAAAGATACTGCTGAAACGGCTAGACGAATTCAAGAAAAACAGCTTAAAGGTATTGCGGCAATAGCGAGTAAAACAGCCTCAGAAATGTATAATTTAGAGATTTTAGCTCCACAAATTCAAACGATAAAAAACAACATGACTCGTTTTGTTATTTTGAAAAAAGAAAATTCATTTGTTCCAGAAAATGAAATTCGTAGAGCGTCTATCAAATTTGAATTGGATCACAAAAGGGGAAGTTTAGCGGCAGTTTTGAACGCAATGAGTGATTGCAAACTGAATCTAACTAAAATTCAATCGTTGCCAAAAATCGAAACACCGTGGAAATATTCTTTTTTTGTCGATGTAACTTTCGATAAATATGAAGATTATGCTAAAGCAAAATCTTTGTTAGTCATTATGGCGGAATATTTTAAAGTATTAGGGGAATATAAAAATACAAAACAGATCTTACACCAGAGCCATGAAGGAGAGTAAAAAAAATAAATTGAAAATCGGAATAAATTTAGATTTCAGAATACAGAATGATTTTAAAATAAAACCATGATTACAACAGCGAAACGTTTAGACATAATTGAAGAGTATTATTTCTCCTCAAAATTGAGAGAAGTTAGGCAATTAGCTTCTGAGGGAAAACCAATCATAAATATGGGAATTGGGAGTCCAGATTTATTGCCTTCAAAAGCTGTAATTGCTGCAGTTGTTCTAGCAATGCAAGAGGAGAATGCGCATCAATATCAAAGTTATCAGGGCTTGCCAGAATTGCGTCAGGGGATGGCTGATTTTTATAAAAACAACTACCATGTTGTATTGAATCCTAATACCGAAATTTTACCATTGATGGGTTCTAAGGAAGGAATTATGCACATTTCATTGGCTTTCTTGAATGAAGGAGACCATGTTTTGATTCCAAATCCCGGTTATCCCACGTATACTTCGGTGACCAATTTAGTTGGAGCGGTTCCTGTTTATTATGATTTGAAAGAAAGTACGAATTGGGAACCTGATTTTGAAGCTTTAGAAAAATTAGATCTTTCGAAAGTAAAAATCATGTGGATTGGTTATCCTCACATGCCAACAGGAGCTAGGGGAAGTTTAGAATTGTTCACTAAGCTGGTTGCTTTTGCCCAAAAGCATCAAATATTACTAGTAAATGACAATCCCTATAGTTTTGTTTTGAATGACAATCCGATGAGTTTGTTGCAGGTGAAAGGAGCAAAAGAAGTAGTTTTAGAATTGAACTCCTTGAGTAAGACCTTTAACATGGCAGGTTGGAGAGTAGGAATGCTTTTAGGAAATGCTGATTGTATTGATGCTGTTTTAAAAGTGAAAAGCAATATGGATAGCGGAATGTTTTTTGGAATCCAAAAAGGAGCTATCGAAGCTTTGAAAAGTGATGCTTCTTGGTATGAAGAAATGAATGTTATTTATAGAAAAAGGAGAGTGCTTACCGAACAATTGGCAGAGAAATTAGGTTGTAAAGTATATGCAGCTGGAGTTGGATTATTCGTTTGGGCAAAATTGCCAGAAGGAGTAACATCAGCTGAAAAGTTCATCGATCAAATTTTACACGAAAAGTCAATATTTATCACACCGGGAACAATTTTCGGAAGTAATGGAGAAGGATATATCCGATTTGCATTATGCGTGAAAGAGGAAAAAATACAGGAAGCAATAGAAAGATTTTAGATTGTTGATTAGCGATTTTAGATTTTTAAAATATTGAACTCGTTATAATTTAAATCAGGAATGCGGTATCAAACGGGGATTCCTAGCCCTGATAGTAGTGAAAATCCTTTTATGCTGGGATTCCGCATAAAAGTTTGTATCGGATAGCAGGAATTGGCTTCTAATGAAAATTAGGATAATTTATAAAATAAAAAATGAAAGTATACGTAATAGGAATAGGATTAATAGGCGGTTCGATGGCATTAGACATCAAAGCGCTGCAGCCGAATTCCACGATTTTTGGTATTGATGCTAATGAAAAGCATTTACAAGAAGCGATTGAATTAGGCGTTATAGATGTAGCTGGAAAAATGGAGGATATGGCTTCAGCTGATTTTGTAATTGTATCCGTTCCGGTTGATGTGGCGATGGTAGTTTTGCCAAATGTTTTAGATACAATTGGGGATGACACCATAGTTTTTGAAGTGGGTTCAACTAAAATGCCTATTTGTGAAGTGGTTGCAAATCATCCTAAAAGAAGAAATTTTATTGCTACACATCCTATAGCAGGAACGGAGTTTTCTGGACCATCAGCGGCAATACATGGTTTGTTCGAAGGGAAAACGAACATTATTTGTGAGGTAGAGAAAACAGCTTTCAAACTGCAAGAAAAAGCATTGGAGTTGTTTAGGGAGTTGGGAATGAGAATTCGCTACATGGAGCCAAAATCACATGATAAGCATATCGCTTATGTTTCGCATTTGTCGCACATCTCTGCTTTTATGTTAGGAAAAACGGTAATAGAAAAAGAGAAACATGAACAAGATATATTTGATATGGCGGGTTCCGGTTTTGAAAGTACCGTTAGATTAGCTAAAAGTTCGCCAGCAATGTGGACACCAATTTTTAAGCAAAACAGAAAGCAGGTCGTAAAAACGCTAGAGGAGTATATTTCTAATTTGACTCAGTTTAAAGATTTGCTAGTAAACGAGGATTATAACGCCATCTTTGAAGAAATGGAAAGTGTGAATAGAATAAAAGAGATTTTGAACGGAATGAAGAAATAAACAATTGTAAGATGCAATTGTAGTAAAAATAAATCAACATAAAAATAAATTTAGAAAAGATGGAAAACAATAAAGAAATGAGAACGTGGTTAAATGATTTCAATTTAACCCACCCTTTAGTGATAGCTGGTCCTTGGAGTGCAGAAACAGAAGAGCAAGTATTGAAAATTGCTCATGAATTGAAAGATTCGGATGTAAGTATTTTTAGAGCTGGAATCTGGAAACCAAGAACACGTCCAGGTGGATTTGAAGGTGTTGGGGAAATAGGGTTGAAATGGTTGGTTAAAGCTAAGAAAGAAACAGGTTTACTAATGGGTACTGAAGTAGCGACTGCTGCTCACTGTAAATTAGCTTTAGAATATGATATCGATGTTTTATGGGTTGGAGCTCGAACCACTGCAAATCCGTTTGCTGTTCAGGAAATTGCCGATACACTAGCAGGAACGGATAAAATTGTTTTGATAAAAAATCCAGTAAATCCAGATATGGCTTTATGGTTGGGCGGTGTAGAACGTTTGTATGCTGCAGGAATCAAAAAATTAGGAGTAATTCACAGAGGTTTTTCTACTTATGAAAAAACAAAATACAGAAACATTCCAGAATGGCAAATTGCAATTGATTTGCAAAATAAATTCCCTGATTTACCTTTAATTATCGATCCATCACATATAACAGGAAACAGAGATATGATTCTTGAAGTAACTCAGGAAGCGTTGAACTTGAACTATGACGGTATGATTATCGAAACGCATACGGATCCTGATAATGCATGGAGTGATGCGGCACAACAAGTTACTCCAGACGCTTTGAAACAAATTTTCAAAGATTTAAGAGTAAGAAAACATGATGACGCATCAGATGAATATACTCAGAAGATGAAAAAACTGAGAGCAAATATTGATGTTTTGGATGGTAATTTATTAGACTTACTAGGAAAACGCATGAAAGTAGCTGACGAAATAGGTCAAGTAAAAAAAGATGCTAACGTAGCAGTACTTCAAAATACACGTTGGAATGAAATCCTTGGAAAAATGATTTTGGAAGGTGAAACAAGAGGTTTAACAGAGGAGTTTGTGCTTAGAATGTTTAAAGC
>CBDUEE010000065.1:0-13244 GCA_965366105.1 uncultured Flavobacterium sp.
AACAAAACTTGGGGATTAAGCAAATAACTTAGTTAATCTAAATAGGAAGAAATTATTATATTTTAAATCTACAATAAATTTGTTATGTGCATTTTAATTTTTTTTTAGTACAAATCATTTTTTATAAGTCACTATTTGGCATTTATATGCTTCTGCAACGGCAAAATGAGTTAATAATGTGCGTACAAATATAAATTACTGGTTATAAATTTTTTGTTTTTGTCAATAATTGTGGTATGATGTAGTTATACAAACACTTTCCATATATTGAAAAAGATAATATTTAATTAAACTAATTTGAATATAAAGTTATTGCAAGAGACTAGAAGTCTGCAATAGTTGGTGATTTTATTATTTAATATTCTGAAGTGCCCATTTAAGTAAAGTGTTTTTTTCTTTGACCAATCCGAGTTTTTCAATTATATTACTCCGATGACCTTCCACCGTTTTTTCAGATAGAAATAGTAATTCAGCAATTTGTTTACTAGTTTTTTGTTGGGAAATAAGTTCTATAATTTTCCTTTCGGATAAGGTTAAGACATTTAATTTGTCATCACTATTTACAATGTCTGTAATTAAATCCTCTTCTAAATGTTTACTAATATAACGATTGCCTTTTTGAACTTCTCCTAGACATATCTCCAATTCTTTTTGTGCATACTCTTTGAGTATATAACCAAAAATTCCGTATTCACTAGCTTTTCTGTAAATAGTCATTTCCTTGTGCATGGTAAGCAAAATAACTTTAGTTTTAAGCTTGTTTTCGTATATTTTTTTAGATAGATCGAGCCCGTCTAATCCAGGCATATTAATATCTAGAATAGCTATATCTGGTCTATGGAGTGTTATTAAGTTTAATGCTGAAATACCGTTAGAACAAGTATCTATGACTTTATGTCCATAAGATTCTACAAAAATTTTAGTGCCTTGGAGTGTAAAAGGATGATCATCTGCGATTAGTATTCTCATTTTTATTTTATGATTTTAATAATAATAATAGTTCCATTTTTATCAGAAGAAATTTTAACTTCTCCATTTATAGCCCTGCTTCGTTCTATAATGTTATGAAGACCAAAAGCACTGTTTGCTGATAATTTTTCGGCAACATTAAATCCAATTCCATTATCTTTAATTTCAATAATTAATAAGGAATTAATTTCTGTAATTGTAATTTTTGCAGCTATAGCTTTTGCATGCTTTATAATATTAGATAAAGCTTCCTGAATAATGCGATACATTTGTAATTCGTTTGAAGTTGACAACGAACTGTTATAATTAATATCTGAAGTCACCATAAAATTATTGACAGATTGTACTCTCTCAACCAATTGTTCGATGCTAGATTTTAATCCGATTTTGTCAAACATTATAGGATGAAGGTTTCGGCTTATTATCCTAATATCGTTTATAATAGTATCAATTTTATCATCAATAGTGTCAGATTTTTGCTCTAATAAATTTTTTAAACTCAATAATTCATGGCTTACACTATCATGTAAATCACTTGCAATACGTTTTCGTTCTTCTTCCGTTTTTTCTAATAATTGTTTGGTATAGAGTTGTATATTTTGTTTTTCTTGTTTTATAATTCTTTGTTTTCTGATCAGAGTCAGGGCAATGGTTATAAAGATAAAACCAATTAGTCCAGAAATTAGTAAAGCAATGGTTTTATTATTATTAAGAATCGTTTTTTCTTGTACTATTATTCGTTGTTCTTTAACTTTAGTTTGGTATTTCTTATCTAGTTGCGCTACAACATTAGCCATTTCTCTGCTGCCCAAACTATCGGATGTTTGGTACATGCTATCCTGGTACAGCATGGATTGTTGATAATCTTTTTTATTCATAGCATCATTATACAAAACAGCATATAAATTTCTGACTCTATGGAAATTTTCACTTAGTGTTAGTTCTTTAATGGCATCGTGAATAATTTTGGTATCTCTAATTCCTTTATTTTGTTTAGATTCTAAGGATGCAACTGCAACTTTATATTCATGATTAGTTATTGTAGAATTTAAAAATAATACATCGGGTTTTATGTCCTGTAAAATTAGTTGCGCTTCTGCAATTTTATCTTCATCTAATAATTTTTGTGCAAAGCTAATATTAATGGAAATTTTGATTGATGGATCATTAAGTTTACTGTTTTTAAAAGCTACATATACCGAATCTAATAACGGATTTTTTTTTTCATAATTCATGCTTTTATCGTACATAACAATTTTATTGTATAAAGTAATAAAAATGTGTCCTAGTTTTTGATTTCGATTTTTATAATGAATATCAAGCGCTTTGTTAAAAAATTCTTCTGCTTTATTGTAGTCTTTAGAGTCTTGATATATTACTGCTATTCCGGAGTAGATTCCAGCAGTAGCGGATAAATTATCCGTTTTTTTGAAATATTCTAAGGATTGTAGTTCGTTTTTTAAAGCTAAATCCTGGTTCCCTAATAAGTGATGACACCAAGCTATAGTACGATAACTATCAGCTTTAAAGAAGCAACTTTGATAATCTACAACATCAATAATAGTATTTTTAGTGTAATATTCAATGGCTTTCTTGAAATCTTCTTTATCCGTATAATAATCTCCATAATAAGTATTTATAAAGAATATATTTTCTTCTGGAATTTCATTTTTATGCTGTTGTAAAAATGTACTTATAGTTTGAAAAAGTCGACTATCAAATGTAGCATAATTAGCTGTATTCCAAGCTGCAACTTCAAGGGTTTTAGCAGCAAGGATATAATTTTTTTGTTTTATTTTTAGGTCATAATAACGGTATAAAATAGTTTGATAATTCTTATTTAGAAAGTTATTTTCAACTTTTAACCAATCTAAGGTGTTATCAATTTTTTCAGGAATAGGTTTTTTATAAAGTATATCATTTTCTTTTCTTTTATTGCAAGAAAAAAAAGTATTCATAATCAGAATTGAAATAAACAAAAATAAATATTTTTTGTAGGCTGTCATTTGTATGATTTTTTACAAAAGTATCTTTTTTAATTCAACGGGAATAAAATTAAACGTAAATCAGGGGTTTACCCTTGGATGTTCATAATCTCTATTATTTGACCTTTGTTTCCTAAACAAGATAAAAAAAATTATAAAACGAAATTTACACAAAGACATTAATATTTTTTTTTTAAAGAGTGATTTTATAAAAAAGAAATTTATACTTTTTTTATTTCTAATCATTGGGCATACAACTATGAATGCACAGGATAAACTCTTTCGGATATTACTATTACTCAAGGAGAATCGATTCAATGATATGAAAATGCTACTGATGAAATTACTTTGCCAAGTAATACGCTTCTTGAAAATAAAATATATTATGCAACGCAAACGCAAACTTTTCATGATCCCTTTAGTCAATGCGAAAGTGTCAGAATTCCTGTTACAATAAGCTTAGGCACAATTCCTGTAAAATACACTTTTATTGCGGATAGTCGTTTTGAACAAACATTAATTAATCTTGGTTATGATGATATTATAGACAATAAAGTCCTTACCACAAATATTGAAAAAGTTACCTCATTAGATCTTCTTTTTGCTGGAATTACTGATTTAACAGGAATAAAGGCTTTTAAAAGTTTAAAATCAATCGAACTGTATTACAATGATGTTTTCAATTTAGATGTAAGTGGCATGACCTCTTTAGAAATTATAAATGCTTACGGGAATCACTCTAAATCAGTTAATTTCTTAGGATTGGTAAACTTAGAGGAAGTGAATTTAGGTAATTCAGATATAAAAACATTGAATCTCTCAGGATTAACAGCTTTAGAAAAATTACAAATAAATGGACAAATTGGTACTTTAGATTTAACGGATCAAATCAATTTAATTGATCTATCTTGTAGAAATACAAACATTACAAGTTTGAATTTAAAAAATAAACCTAATTTAGGGAGTCTTGATGCAGAGCAAATGGATAAATTGACATGTATTCTAGTAGATGATCTTGCTGTGGCAAATGCAAATTTGAATTGGCTTAAAGATTTAGGGACAATTTATTCATTAGGAACTACAAATGTCACTACAAAATCAGTATGTGATAATTATAAGTGGCCTGTAAATAATGTTGAATATAAATCCTCAGGAAACTACTTATTTACCAAGGGATGTCTTACAGAAGAATTAAATTTAACAGTTACTCCAGCTCTAAATCTCTCAGTTGAAACTAGTAATGGAGTTTTAGTATCAAGAGTGGCAAATGCTGTATATCAGTGGACTGATTGTGCTACTAATTCTGAAATTTCAGGAGCAACAAATCAGACATTTACACCATCAACAGCTGGTAGTTACAGCGTTGCTATCACTTTGGGTAGTTGTTTTGTAACTTCAGATTGTGTAGTTGTTACTACTTTAGGAGGAGTAAATTTTAATATAATGTCTGAATTAAAGATATATCCAAATCCTTCTCACGACATATTTAATATTCAAATAGAGAATAAAGCAAAAGTTGTTGTATATGATAATTTAGGAAAAGAAATAAAAAGTGAAACTATTAATCAGGGAATTTCAAAACTAGATTTAAGTAGATACCCTACAGGAGTATATTTTCTTAAAATAACAAATGAAAATAATCAAATAAAAACGGTTAAAGTGTTTAAAAATTAACTTTTTCTGATTGAGTCATTGAAGAAAAAATTTCAGTTTTTGAATTTGTAAAAGCCAGTAAAATATTTTTACTGGCTTTTTATTAGCGCAGTATTCAAAGGACTATTTATAAATCTATTTAGGTAATTATAAATAGTATTTTTTTAAGATTCAACATTCAGTTGTATGCTAAAAGTACTTCCTAATCCCAATTCACTCTTTACAGCGATAATTCCGTTTTGCGCTTCGATAAATTGTTTGCTAATAGCTAAACCTAACCCAGTTCCTAACTTATGACTTCCTGGTATTTGGAAATATTTATCAAAAACCTTATTTTTATAATGACTATCAATCCCTTTTCCAGTATCAATAACTTGAAAAATTATTGTATTTTTCTCTTTTTTTACTTTTACAATAATTTTACTATTTTCGGAAGAGTAGGTGATAGCGTTTGTTAAAAAATTGATTAAGACCCAAGAGGTTTTTTCGCTATCTGCTTTTACCAAAGGTAAATTATCTTCGGCATCAATAATTATCTCAATTCCTTTTTGTTCCGCTTTAACTTTGACTGCCGCTGCTGCATAATTAATGATTTCATACGGATTGTTGTTTTCTATTGTAAGATGAATATTTCCTGTTTCAACTTGAGATAAATCAAGTAGTTCTCCAGTAATTTTTAGTAAGCGCTGGCTGTCTTCTTTTATGCTATGAATTAATTGTTTTTGATCTTCATTCATTTTACCAGTATCTTCTTTTTCAAGTAATTGTAAACTCATTTTTATAGAGGATATAGGTGTTTTTAATTCATGAGATACAGTTGCTATAAAATTTGTTTTTGCAAAATCGAGTTCTTTAAAAACTGTAATATTTCTCAAAATTATAACATCGCCAATATCGATTGTATTTTCTTCTCCTGTAGGTTTTATGGTGATATTTACGACTTCTTTTTCAAAATAACTTTCAATCTCATCTGCAAATATTTTCATTGGTACTGTTTTTTCCTTCTCATCTTGAAAAGTACTAACAATTAGTGATTTCATTAGATCGTTGGTTAAGGCCAAAGTAGTAGCTAATTTACCTACGACTTCTTCTGATTTCATTCCAATGATTTTTAAAGCTTCATTGTTCACAAATAATATGGTGCCCATATTATCTAAACCAATTATTGGATCATGCATATTATTAATTAATGTCTCTAATCGCTTCTTTTCAAACGATAATTTGTGTAAGCTGCTACTACTGTATTCTTCTAATTTTTCTGCCATAGAATTAAAGGACTTTGCCAAATCTCCAAATTCATTATGATTCATGAAATGTACTCGTTGTGAGTAATTTTTATTTGCTATTTCCTTAATACTTTGGGTCAATTCCATGATAGGATTAGCAATGTTATTGGGTAGATTCACTAATAAATTGAAAGCTATTAAAAAGCATAAAGTTCCGGTAATAGCTATCCATAAATTTGCAGTTTCAGCAGTGTGTGTGGCTACATCACTTTTTTGTTTAATAGCATTCATATTTAGCTTCATAATCTCAAAAATATCCTGTCTAATTTGAATTTTTATGGGCTCATTGCCCCAATCATTTTTTAGTTGGATAAACTTTTTTTCAAGATTACTATTGGCTGGTCCTTCACCAATTTCTGTCGAATTCGCCATTTGATTTTTAAGATTTTTTTCAAAGAAAGCAATATCTGTATTTTTATCAAATCCAATTTTTTCCAATGAAAGTAGCATATTACGAGAATATTCCAATGTATTATAATTTGCTTTTAAGATATTTTGAGTATCAATCTTTATCAAAAAAACAGAATAAGCACTTATTAACGATAGGATGATAATCATCAAGAACAATAATCCTACTCCGAGATTTAATTTGGTTTTAATTTTCATTATGCTACAATTAATTGTTATGACAAAATTACTAAGTCAATATTTGATGATGATAAATTGTTTAATAGTTTGTTAAAAATAGTTGTCGATAAAATTACTTTAAATAAATTTAAATGTGGTTTCCCAATGCAAACTGTTGTAATGTTTTTCTGTTCTACCATCTGTAGAATAGTATCTGTAATATGTTTATTTTCTATTTTGATAACTTCGGCATTTAATTGTGATGCTAATTTGAAGTTATTAATTAAATGTCGTTGTTTGTCTAAGGCAATTTTATCCGAGCTTTCTTTAGGTGTTTCCACGTACAATACGTACCATTTACAATTGTAATAACTTGCCAAACGTGCTGTTTTCCTAATCACAATTTTAGCCATTTTATCATTACTACTGATACAAGCTAAAATTTTTTGTTGTTTTAAAGCTAGATTTTTTGGTACTTCATTTTCTACTTTACGACCTACTTGATTTACTACTTCTTTCAAAGCTAATTCACGTAATTGTAAAATCTGATCTGATTTAAAAAAATTATTTAATGCCGTTGGTATTTTATCGGCCGTATAAATTTTACCATCTTTCAATCGATCAATTAAATCCTCCGAAGTTAAATCGATATTTACCACTTCATCCGCCATCCGCAACACATGATCCGGAATCCTTTCCTGTACATCAATATTAGTAATTCGTTTTACATCTTGATTTAAACTTTCTATATGCTGAATATTTACTGCTGAAATTACATTGATACCAGATTCCAGAATCTCTAAAACATCTTGCCAGCGCTTTTCATTTTTGCTTCCTTCTATGTTCGTGTGAGCAAGTTCATCAACAATTACAACTTCTGGACGTAAGTTAATAATGGCTTGTACATCCATTTCTTCTAGTTGTTTCCCTTTGTAAAAAATTGTTCGACGCGGAATGACGGGTAAGCCATCTAATAGCTCATGGGTTTCTTTTCGGTTGTGGGTTTCAATATATCCTATTTTAACATCAATTCCATTTTTTAATAAAGTGTGTGCTTCTTGAAGCATACGATATGTTTTACCAACACCCGCACTCATCCCAATGTAAATTTTAAACTTTCCTTTGCGAGATTTCTGAATTAAATCAAGAAAGTGTTTGACATTATTTTCTTTTTCGTTGTCCATGTAGGTTAGTTTTTTTGATAATGAGGCACATAGTCACCAAGGATTTATTTTTTTAATGTAATTGAACTAAACAAAGGTTTATTAATTATTCACTTGATTTTTTTGCCACTAAGACACAAAGTCACGAAGAGTTTTTGTAATACTATTTAAGAAACACAAAGTTTATAATTCTATCGTTGATGATAACATTATTCCTTTATGACTTCCTTATATTAAATAAAATTCACCTTAAAAATAATATTTTTCATTACTTCTTAAGTAAAAAACGTAGTTTCTTTGTGCCTTCGTGGTAAAACTTTTACTCTTAATTTAAAATTTTATTGCCAAAGCAGTAACTATTGAAAAACTAGTATCTGATACATCTGAGGTGTTTTTTACAAAAACAGCATCTTTACTGCTGTAATTTTTAATTTCCGTTCTCCACATTAAATTTGGATAAAATTTATAATCTGCATTCAAGGAAATGCCGTAGGTTTCAAAACCATTTGGAGTTCCTGTCGCAATCATTACCCCTTTTTTATCTTGGTAATATTCTCCTCTTATAGCAAAATTTAATTTATCAGTTGCTATCAATTGTGCCATTACTGAAGCTCCGTACCATTTATTATACTCCTCACTTTGAGGTGCGGCTTGTTCCCAACCGATATCAAATCCTGCTAAAAGTTTTACTTTACTGGTTAAATCATAAGCAGCATATAAATCATGGAAATAACGTTTTTGGCGCAAATTATCTGCTTTATCATTTCCTATAAATGAGCTACTATTTATCGAAAATTTTGATGAGGGTCTATACACAATTTGATGACCAAAACTCGGCGTTGTATTTCCATCCAACCGTTGAATTCTTTGCCATCCGTTAAGATACAATCCTGTTAATTCCCACTGACCAGTTGGAGAAATGTACGTAATTTTGGCTCCAGCCTCAAAATAAGGAGAATTTTCAGCCATAATACTTCTAGTCAACGTAAAGCAATCGGCTCCAACAGCACTTTCATAACCAATATGCGAAGGGAGAATTCCTGCTGTAATCCATAAATTTTGGTTCTTAACCACTTTAAATCCTACGTTGGCTTCGTAAATATTTTTCAAAACTCCGGGTTCTGCTACATAATTAGCATTCATATAGGAACCTGCAGCTATAGCTAAATTGGCTCGCACTTTTTCAGTTTCGTAATTCGCCTTTACAAATCCAAGGTTCAAACTTACCTCATTGTTACGGTTGTGACTGTATATGAATCCTGGACGCGAATTATTGTCGGGATTATTAGCATCATATTGGAAATAGGTTTCAGCATATCCGCTGATTTTCAATGGATTTTCAGATTTTTCTTCTTGCGCAAAAGCTACTCCTGAAAAACATAAAGTTAAAGCAGCTAGACTTATTTTTGTATTCATTTTGTATTTATTAAAGTGATTTTTAAAAAAAGGGAGGCATGGTAAGACCTCCCCAGGCTCTATTAAAAGGTTTATTTTAGTTGGTCTAGAGCAATATTTAGTTTTAAAACATTGATTTTTGCTGGTCCAAAAACGCCTAATAACGGATGTTCTGTATTGGCATCAATCAAGGTATTTAATTTTTCGCTATCTATATTTCTTGCTTTTTGAATTCGAGAGATTTGAATTTTAGCACTTGCTACTGAAATATTCGGATCTAATCCACTTCCACTGGCTGTTACTAAATCAACTGGAATCTCCGATTTTTTAACACTTGGATTTTTAAGTAAGAAAGTATCGATTCGACCTTGCACTACAGCTAAATATTCTTCATTTGAAGCTCCTTTATTACTTGCTCCTGATCCAGCAGCATTATAGTCTACGGCAGATGGTCGTCCCCAAAAGTATTCCTCTTTTGTGAATTTTTGTCCTATGTTAGCGTATCCTTTAGTTTGCTTATAAGACACTACTTCGCCTTTTCCGTTGTTTGGCGCTACTTGTGCAACTGCCCAAACCGATAGTGGATAAATTACTGTGAAAAGCACCAGTAACACCACGGTCATTCTTATTCCTTTTATTAAATTATCTTTCATAATTTCTATTTTTTTTATCCTCACTTTAACTCCTCTCAAAAAAGAGAGGAGCCGAGCTTGGATTTTTTTTATTTTTAAATTTTTTGAAAAGCTCTGAGCAGTAAAATCTTCACTAATTACTCTTCACTCTTTTTTACATAAACAATGCAACAATGATATCAATAACTTTAATACCGATGAATGGAACGATGATTCCACCAACACCAAAAAGTAAAAGATTTCTTCTCAACAAAGCACTAGCGCCAATTGGTTTGTAACTCACTCCTTTTAAAGCCAATGGAATTAAAAATGGAATAATGATCGCGTTGAAGATTACAGCTGAAAGTATCGCACTTTCAGGGCTGTGTAAGTGCATAATGTTTAACCCTTGAAGCGCTGGAATTGCCGTAATAAATAAAGCTGGAATGATAGCAAAATATTTAGCCACGTCATTTGCAATACTAAAAGTTGTCAAGGTTCCGCGAGTCATTAATAACTGTTTTCCAATTTCGACAATCTCAATTAATTTCGTTGGATCATTATCTAAATCGACCATATTTCCTGCTTCGTTCCGCTATTCATGGCAACACCAACATCTGCTTGGGCAAGGGCGGGAGCGTCATTCGTTCCGTCTCCCATCATAGCGACCAAACGGCCCGCCATTTGTTCTTGCTTGATATAATTCATCTTATCCTCTGGTTTCGCTTCGGCAATGAAGTCATCAACACCCGCTTTTTCAGCAATAAATTTGGCAGTCAAAGGATTATCGCCTGTAACCATTACGGTTTTAATTCCCATTTTTCGAAGGCGTTCAAATCGCTCGAACATCCCTGTTTTGATGATATCTTGTAGTTCGATTACTCCAAGAGCTACTTCATTTTCAGAAACTACTAAAGGTGTTCCTCCGTTTTCAGCAATTACTTTTACTTGATCCAAAAGTTCGACTGGAAAAGGATTTCCAGCATTTATAACTATATTTTTAATGGCATCTGTAGCTCCTTTTCTAATACGAGTACTGTCAAAATTGATTCCTGAACTTCTCGTCTCAGCAGTAAACTTGATAAATTGTGCGTTACTATTTTGAAAAGTCGATGGATCTATTTTTGATAATTCAACAATCGATTTTCCTTCTGGTGTTTCGTCAGAAATAGAACTTAAAAACGCCGCTTTAATTAATTGCTCTTCTGAAATTCCAGGAGCTGGATAGAAGTGAGTTGCTTTTCGGTTACCAATAGTAATTGTTCCTGTTTTGTCTAAAAGCAATACATCAATATCTCCAGCAGTTTCAACCGCTCTTCCACTTTTGGTAATTACATTTGCTCTCAAAGCTCTGTCCATACCGGCAATTCCAATGGCTGATAAAAGTCCTCCAATGGTTGTTGGAATTAAGCAAACAAAGAGTGCTATAAATGAAGCGATTGTAATATTTACATTTGAATAATCTGCGAATGGTTTTAAAGTCACACAAACAATAATAAATACTAATGTAAAGCCAGCAAGTAAAATAGTTAAAGCGATTTCATTTGGTGTTTTTTGGCGTGAAGCTCCTTCTACCAAAGCAATCATTTTATCTAAAAAACTTTCGCCTGGCTCATTAGTAACTTCTACTACAATTCGGTCAGATAGTACTTTTGTACCACCAGTAACGGAACTTTTATCTCCACCTGATTCTCGAATTACTGGAGCTGATTCACCTGTAATGGCACTTTCATCAATGGTGGCTAAACCTTCTACGATTTCTCCATCAGTTGGAATAATATCGCCGGCTTCACATACAAACAAATCGCCTTTTTTAAGTTGTGAAGATGATATTTTCTCACCACTTTTTAATGTTGCAGGAGTTTCTTCTCTGGTTTTTCTTAAACTGTCCGCCTGTGCTTTTCCTCTTGCTTCAGCGATTGCCTCAGCAAAATTGGCGAACAACAAAGTCAACAATAATACTAGGAATACAACAAAATTATATCCAAAACTACCTTGTGAAGTTTCGCCTGTCAAAGTCCAAATAGAAACAACAAGCATTACAAATGTTCCGATTTCTACTGTAAACATTACCGGATTTCGAAACATAAGTTTCGGATTCAATTTCACAAAAGAGTTTACTAATGCTTGTTGCACTATATCTTTTTGAAATAAGGATTGATCTTTATTCATTTTAAATTCTTTTTAGTAAATGGTAAAATATTCAGCTATCGGTCCTAATGCTAAAACTGGGAAAAAGGCTAAAGCGGCGATGATCACTATTACAGTTAATGTCACTAATCCAAAAGTTCCTGTATCGGTTCTCAACGTTCCATCTCCTTCAGGTATGTATTTTTTCTGTGCTAACAGTCCAGCAATGGCTACAGGTCCGATTATGGGTAGAAAACGTGCTAGAATTAAAACAATTCCCGTAGAAACGTTCCACCAAACTGTGTTGTCTCCCAAACCTTCAAATCCACTACCGTTATTTGCTGATGCAGAAGTAAACTCGTAAAGCATTTCACTCAAACCGTGAAATCCAGGATTATTTAAAGTTGCTGTACCATATTCTGGCATTGCTGCTGTTAATGCAGTTCCCACTAATATCAAGAATGGATGCATTAATGCAATAATCATCGCTATTTTCATTTCACGAGCTTCGACTTTTTTACCAAAGAATTCGGGTGTCCTTCCTACCATTAATCCACTAATGAAAACAGCCAATATGATAAAGACAAAAAAGTTTAAAATTCCAACTCCAACTCCACCATAAAAACTATTGATCATCATGGCAAGCAATTCATTCATTCCCGAAAGAGGCATACTACTATCATGCATAGAATTCACAGAACCTGTTGATATTACCGTAGTAGCAATACTCCAATAACCAGTAGCTGCCGCGCCAATTCTTGTTTCTTTCCCTTCCATCGCACCAAGCGAAGTGTCAATTCCCATTTTTTCAATCATTGGGTTTCCTTGCATTTCTCCTATAATATTTGGAATGGCTAAAGCCAAGAATCCAATGGTCATTACACCAAAGATCATCCAAGAGAACTTTGTTCTTTTAATGAAATACCCAAAAGCAAATATCATTGCAAAAGGAATAATCATTTGGGCCCACATTTCTAACATATTAGAGAAGTAAGTTGGATTTTCAAGGGGATGAGCTCCGTTTGTACCAAAAAAACCTCCACCGTTTGTACCAATGTGTTTGATGGCAACAAATCCTGCTGCAGGTCCACGAGAAACATCTTGTACATCACCCTGCAAAGTAGTAATACTGTCTTTTCCTTCAAATGTCATTGGTGTTCCTTGGAAAGCCAAAAGAGCTGCTACAACAAAAGAAAGTGGTAACAAGATGCGAGTACAAGATTTCATAAAATAGGTATAAAAGTTACCTAATTCTGTTGTGGTTTTATCTCGGAAAGCTCTAAAAACAACAACTGCAGCTGCCATTCCCGTTGCTGCACTTACAAATTGCAAGAACATCAAATAGAATTGTCCTAAATAGCTTATTCCAGTTTCTCCCGAGTAATGTTGCAAGTTGCAATTGACTACGAATGAAATAACGGTGTTAAAAGCTAAATCTGCGGACATACTTGGATTTCCATCCGGATTCAGGGGTAAACTTCCCAT
>CBDUEE010000066.1:0-13138 GCA_965366105.1 uncultured Flavobacterium sp.
CTATAGCAATTTCTAAAAATAAAAGTACGGATCAAACAGCAATTAATGAAAGAAAGAGTGCTGAAAAAGAGTTGAAAGCAGCTGAAAAACAAAAAAAAGCAGCTCAAAGAGAATCAGATAAAGCAGAAAAAAGTCGAAAAAAAGCAGAGAAATCTAAATTAAAGGAAGAAAAAGCACAAAAAAAGCGAGATAGAGAGGCAAAGAAAGAAGCAAAAGCAGAGAAAAAAATTGCCAAAGCTGAAAAAGCAGTTCAAAAAACAAACAAAAAGTTGGATAGTGCTAAGAAAGATTTGGACAAAATGAAAGCAAAATTAGATAAGTCTACCGCTAGAGGGAAACTTACAGATGTTGAAATTCAGAAACAAAATGTAAAAATCAGTAAGAAACAACTTGATATTAGTGAGCTGCAAGCAGATCTTATTAAAGCACAACAAAATTTAGATAAAATTAAAAGATAATTTTAGAATCCTCAATTTCGATTGGGGATTTTTTTTGTGTTTAAATAAGTTGCCGTTTTAAAATTGTAAATGTTCTTTTGGCCAAAGTATTTGCGTTAGGGATTGAAGTGTAAATCCTTTTTTTGCTGAGGGACGAGGCCAAAAAAGATTGCAACGCAAAGCCCGACCTTGTTGCTAGGTTGAATGTGAATTTGATGATAGTTTTGCTGCAACAAGGAAACGCCCAATAAAAAATCCGTCTATTCAGAGGTGAATAAACGGATTTTTAGTCTGAAATAAGTTCAGAATGCCAATTTGTTTTATTTAGATAGTTCTACAAAATACTTGTAAAACAAAGGAATAGTTTCAATTCCTTTTAGGTAATTAAATATTCCGAAATGTTCGTTTGGTGAGTGAATGGCATCGCTATCCAAACCAAATCCCATTAATATAGTTTTGCTTTTTAATTCTTTTTCAAACAAGGCAACGATAGGAATACTTCCACCAGAACGTACCGGAATGGCTGGAACTCCAAAGGTTTCTGTGTACGCCATATTTGCTGCTTTGTAGCCAATGCTGTCGATTGGTGTTACGTAACCTTGGCCACCATGATGTGGTTTCACTTTTACAGTAACGCCAGCAGGAGCAAGACTCATGAAGTGTTTGGTAAACAATTCGGTGATGTTTTCCCATTCTTGATTAGGAACCAAACGCATAGAAATTTTAGCAAACGCTTGACTTGCAATTACCGTTTTAGCACCTTCTCCAGTGTATCCTCCCCAGATTCCGTTTACGTCTAGAGTAGGACGAATCGAATTTCTTTCGTTGGTTACATAACCGGTTTCTCCATATACATCTTTTAAGTCTAAAGCTTTTTTATAATTATCTAAGTTAAAAGGAGCTTTTGCCATTTCAGCTCTTTCTTCAAGAGAAAGTTCTTCAACATTATCATAGAATCCTGGGATGGTAATATGGTTGTTTTCATCATGAAGTGAAGCAATCATTTTTGCCAAAATATTGATTGGGTTTGCTACAGCTCCACCATATAATCCTGAATGTAAGTCACGGTTTGGACCTGTAACTTCAACTTCTACGTAACTTAATCCGCGAAGACCTGTTGTTATAGACGGTTGTTGATTGGAGATCATTCCTGTATCTGAAATCAAGATTACATCGTTCTTTAATTTCTCTACATTGTTTTCAACAAAAGTTTTAAGATTTACACTTCCTACTTCTTCTTCGCCCTCGATCATAAATTTGACGTTACAAGGCAAAGTGTTGCTTTGAATCATGTATTCGAAAGCCTTTACGTGCATGTACATTTGACCTTTATCATCACAAGCTCCACGAGCAAAAATAGCTCCTTCAGGATGAATGTCTGTTTTTTTGATAACTGGTTCAAAAGGAGGTGAGGTCCAAAGTTCGATTGGATCCGCTGGCTGAACGTCATAATGACCATATACAAGTACAGTTGGTAAGTTTGGATCGATTATTTTTTCACCATATACAATTGGGTAACCTGCAGTTTCGCAAATTTCTACATGATCGCAACCAGCTTTTTCTAAACTTACCTTTACTGCTTCAGCAGTATCAATAACATCCTGACAATAAGCAGTGTCTGCGCTTACGGATGGAATTTTTAATAATTCAATTAATTCATTTATAAAGCGATCTTTGTGTTGTTGAACGTACGATTTTATGTTTTCCATGGAATGTTTTTTTTAGTGTTTCAAAAGTACAAAAAAGAGAATGAATATTTTTTTAAAATTTTCTTTGTAGATTGGAACTTATGTGTATCTTTGCACCCACAATTACGCGGATATGGTGAAATTGGTAGACATGCCAGACTTAGGATCTGGTGCCGCAAGGCGTGTAGGTTCGAGTCCTATTATCCGCACAAAAAGTCCAAACGAAAGTTTGGACTTTTTTTGTGGGAATAAGTGAAAGTTTGGTATTAATCTCTTTTTATAACTCCAATTGTCTAAATAAAAAAAGCTTTCACTACAGCGAAAGCTTTTTTTATGTCTATTATTTTATAATTCTATTTACCCTCAATCCACGCGTTTATTTTATTTTCTAATAAGGCCAATGGCATTACACCAGATTCTAACACTTTTTCATGAAACTTCTTAATGTCAAAGTTTTTGCCCATTTTAGCTTCCGCTTTTTTACGCAATTCTATGATTTTTAATTGACCTATTTTGTAAGACAAAGCTTGTCCAGGAATAGCCATATAGCGCTCAATTTCTGGAATTATACTCGCTTCATTCTCCGCTTCGTTTGCAAGAGAGTATTTAATTGCTTGTTCTCTTGTCCATCCTTTAGAATGTAAACCAGTATCAACTACTAAACGAATCGCTCTGTGCATTTCATTACTCAACATTCCGAAATATTGATAAGGATCTTGATAGAGTCCAAGTTCTTTACCTAAACTTTCGGTATATAATGCCCAGCCTTCTCCATAAGCACCAAACCAATTGAATTTTCTAAAGTCTGGTAGGCTTTCGTTTTCTTGTTGCAAAGAGATTTGAAAGTGATGTCCAGGAATGGCTTCGTGCAAAAATAAATCTTCGTCGCCATAAATATTATAATTTTTTACATCAGGAATGGGTACATAAAAAATACCAGGACGTGAGCCATCAGCTGTTCCTTGATTGTATTCAGCACTAGCTGTTTTTTCTCTAAAGGCTTCTGTTCTTCTGATTTCGAATTTTGTTTTTGGCTGTAGCGAAAATAATTTATCTACATTTGGTTTGATTCGATCATAAATACTTTGAAAATTAGCAATTACTTGTTCTGGTTCTGTGAATGGTTTGAGTTCTTTTTTATTTCTAACCTCTTCAAAAAACGCAAGTAAAGTACCTTTAAAACCAACTTGATTTTTTACTTTTTCCATTTCTGCATTCAATCGAGCCACTTCTTTTAAACCCAATTCATGAATCTCTTCTGGACTCATTTCAGTAGTTGTCCATTGTTTGACATAGATTTTATATAAATCTTTTCCAAAAGGCAAACTTCCTATTCCGCTCGTTGTTCGCGATGCAGGAAGATATTCTTTGCTTAGGAAATCAGCCATTTTTTTGTACTGAGGAATTAACTTATTATTGATAGTTTGCGTATATTTTGCTGTCAGATCCTCTTTCATGCTATCCGGAAATGAAGCGGGAATTAATTTAATCGAAGAGTAGAATAAATTATCTTCTATTGCTGGAGTCGCCATTTCTGAAAATTGTGGAATCAATTTCTGAGTTAATGCTCGTGGCAAAACTACTCCTTTGCTGATTCCTTTTTTCATATAAACCATAGCAGAGTCTATCCAAACCGCATACTGATCCATTCTCTTTAAGAAATTGGTATAGTCTTTTTCAGTTTTAAAGGGTTGTGCGCTAGTTCCTCCTGCAAATTGTCCCATGGTTAAATGTGTTCCCCAAAATTGATGAACCGGCAACAGATTAGTAGGTTGTTTCAATAATTCTTTGCCTATTTCAACTTCCCACTTAATGATTTGGTAGCTATTCTTTTCTTCCTCGTTTAAGTCATCGATGGCGATTTGTTGTAGTGCGTTCTGGTATTTATTAAAAAAAGCGGTTTGCAGTTTTCGATATCCATCAGTCATCTCAAATTGCAGTTTGTCGTTGTATTCGTTTTGACCATTCTGAGTGGCAGATAAAGGATCTAGTGCACTTTTATCGTCAAAATAATTCTTAGTTAACGTAGCAAAATCTTGCTTTTTTTCTTCCGACTTACAATTTACAAGTAGAAATGAGGTGATGAAGGCAATAAAAATCGTGGTTGTTTTTTTCATGAGTTATGTATGTTGATAGAATTAGCTAATTTATTCTTTTTTTTAAGTATAAATGTAAGAATAGGTGGCAGACTTAAAAAAATAGCTTTTGTTTTTCTTAAAATTTAGTTAATCCATCTGCGTTACTTCCATTTCAAATCCATTTCATTTATGTTTACGAACTTAATTAATTTACCAAAATGAGAAAAAAATCACTTTTTATTCTACTAGTTATCGGAAATATGTTAACTGTCGAAGCCCAAGAAAAAAAAGAAGAGAAAGGAAAAAATCCTTTTTTTCAACCGTATAACACTCCTTTTAATGTTCCCCCGTTTGATTTGATCAAAAATGAACATTTTAAACCTGCAATTTTAGAAGGAATTAAAGAGCATGATACAGAAATTAAAGCAATTGCAAATTCAACTGCTGCACCAAGTTTTGATAATACAATCCTTGCTATGGAAAATGCGGGCAAATTATTATCCAATGTAAACGCAGTTTTTTCAAATTTAAATTCGGCGAACACCAATAAAGAAATACAAAATATTGCTAAGGAAGTTGCACCAAATTTATCTGCTCATAGAGATAATATTTATTTGAATGAGAAATTATTTGCCAGAGTGAAAGCGCTTTGGGACAAAAAAGAAACGCTAGGCTTAAATTTAGAACAGGCCAAAATTCTTGATAACTCCTATAAAAATTTCGTTCGAAGTGGTGCGAATCTCTCAGATTCAGATAAAGGTGTATTAAGGAAAATTAATGGCGATCTTTCTTTATTAAGTCTGAAATATGGCCAAAATTTATTAGCAGAAACTAATAAATATGAATTAGTAATTACAGACAAAAAAGATTTAAAAGGTTTGCCTCAAGGCTTAATTGACGCCGCTGCGACTGATGCCAAAAACAAAGGAAAAGAAGGTAAATGGGTATTTACACTTTCTAATTCTAGTGTGATGCCCTTTTTACAATATAGTGCTAATAGAAAATTGCGTCAAGAGATATGGAATGCCTATCAAACTAGAGCGAATCACGATGATGAAACTGACAATAAAGAAAATGTTGTACAGCTGGCTAACTTGCGAGGACAGCGAGCGCGTTTGTTAGGTTTTAAATCGCACTCAGATTATGTGTTAGAAGAATCTATGGCAAAAACGCCTGAAAATGTAAATAAGCTATTGAATGATTTGTGGAAGCCAGCTCTAGAAATCGCAAAACAAGAAGCGATAGATATCAAAAACATGATGGCTAAAGACGGAATAAAAGGAGCTGTTCAGCCTTATGACTGGAGATATTATACCGAGAAAATTAGAAAGCAGCGTTTTGATTTAGATGAGGAGGAGTTAAAACCTTACTTTAGTTTAGAAAATGTAAGAAACGGTGTTTTTCAAGTAACTCAAAAATTATACGGTGTTACATTTACAGAGCTCAATAATGTTCCTAAATATCACGAAGATGCTTCAGTCTGGGAAGTAAAAGAAGCTGATGGAAGTCATATTGGAGTTATTTATATGGATTTCCATCCGCGTGACTCTAAACGTGGTGGTGCTTGGATGACCTCTTATAGAACGCAAGAAACGGTTAATGGAAAAAGACTAGCGCCAGTGGTATCCATTGTGTGTAATTTTACTAAACCTTCAGGTACAGCGCCTGCTTTATTGACTTTTGATGAGGTTACTACCTTTTTTCATGAATTTGGACATGCTTTACACGGACTACTTTCTAATGTAACCTATAAAAGCCTTGCAGGAACTAGCGTTCCAAGAGATTTTGTTGAATTGCCGTCTCAAATTATGGAGAATTGGGCAGCTGAAACAGAAGTCTTAAAAATGTATGCAAAGCATTATAAAACGGGAGAAGTAATACCAGAAAGCTTAATCAACAAACTTAAAAATGCTGGCACTTTTGATCAAGGTTTTACAACAACAGAGTATTTAGCCGCTTCGCTATTAGATTTAGAATACCACTCACAAACAAAGGATATCGCACTTGATGCAAATGCGTTTGAGAAAGCAGCAATGAAGAAAATTGGTTTGATAGATGCTATTATCCCTAGATACCGAAGTACGTATTTTAATCATGTTTTTGCTGGCGGATATTCTTCGGGTTATTACAGTTATATCTGGTCTGGAGTTTTAGATACAGATGCATTTGAAGTGTTTAAAACAACTAATTTGTTTAATCCAGAGAAAGCAAAATCATTTCGCGAGAATGTTTTAGAAAAAGGAGGTACAGAAGATCCTATGGTTTTATACAAGCGTTTTAGAGGTGCTGAGCCAAGTATAGAACCTTTGTTAAGAAAGCGTGGATTAGATAAAAAAGAAACAACTTTAAAAAAGTTAAAAGGATAAACTAAAATCTATTTTATAACGAAGAACCCTACATCAAAATAATAAAGAGGTAGGGTTTTTTGTTTTTAGTGCTAAACCAATACTTATCCGTGATAAACTCTAGATGAAGTTATTTTATCGTCTCTTATGTCTAGTACTTCAGCGACTAGCATATCTTCTTGATTATCAACCGTTCTTATGTACTCCATAAATACTCGGTCTCCGTTTGCGGTAAGTGTTTTTACTTTGTAATTTAAACTTGGTAATCGATCAAAAGCATCTTGCCACCATTCTCTTAGTTGTTGTTTTCCAGTAACAAATCCGTTTGTTTCGGGTTTTAATACCTTTAGTTTTGGACTAAAATGTACTGCATCTTCATCGTATAAAGACAATAATTTTTCTAATTCTTTATTGTTAAAAGTCTCAAACCATTTAAAAGCAATCGACTGTAATTTTTCAGGTGTCATATAATTGAGGGGTGCGTTTAAATAAAAAATCCCATACCGTATAGAACGGAAGGGATTTTTGTTTAGTATAAATTAAAGTACGTATTAAACGTTCTTCAAATTGATGATTTCTTGATCAGTAAGTAATCTCCAGTTACCTCTTGGTAAATTTTTCTTCGTTAATCCAGCAAAAGCCACACGGTCAATTCTTAAAACATCATAATCAAAATGTTCAAAAATACTACGAACTACTTTTACATTAGAAGAGCGCAGTTGTAAACCAATTTCACTTTTCGCTTCTCCATCAATATAACTCACATCTTCAACAAAAACGCGGTGTCCATCAAGTGTCAAGCCTTTATTTATCTTTTCTAAATCTTCAAATTTCAAGTTTTTATCTAGGGAAACTTGGTATATTTTAGATGATTTCTGGCTAGGCAAAGTAAACTTACGAATCATATCGGTATCGTTAGTAAACAATAACAAACCGGTTGTATTTTTGTCCATTCTTCCTATAGCACCAATTTTTGCTGTAGTAGAACCTTTTACTAATTCTAATACATTACGATATTCTTGACCTTCGTCCATCGCAGTTGTAAAGTTTTTTGGCTTGTTCAACAAGATATAAACTTTCTTCTCTGGTGTCAATGTAGCACCGTCAAAATTAACAACATCACCAGGTTTTACCATATATCCCATTTCGGTAACCGGAATTCCGTTTACTTTTACAGTACCAGACGTAATGTAAATATCTGCATCACGACGCGAACAAGCCCCAGAATTAGCTATATATTTGTTCAAACGAATTTCGTCTTTTACTTTTGGTCTCTTTGCCGCTTGGTTTGGCTTTTTCTCTACTTTATCAGAAACAACTTCTGCAACTTTAGTAACGGTTTTAACTTTTTTTGGCCCTTGTGCCCTTTTTTGCATCGCAGGTTTTGGCTTGTTAGAACTTGGTCTTGAACTAGTTGCTCTTGGACCACTTCCTTTATTATTGCCTTGCTTATTATTCATAATATTCCTTAATTTGCGCAAAGGTAGTATTTATATAATTGATAATCAATAGTTGAGGAGTATAAATAGGTAACTATCTAACTAATAAGTCACTTAATTGTTTGAGTTTCTTTTTCTGGAGCTATTTCCCGCTTTTCACTGTATCTTTTATAACATTTTGCTTTCCGCCTTCAAAAGGCTAAAAGCCAAATATTATAAAAGGATGCCGTTGCAATCGGGGCTAGGCGAGTATCTTAATTAGCTATTCTTGTAATAATAGATTTAGGAGTGTATAAAATCTATTTTCATTTTTTTTTAAATAGTCAACAGCATTCTTTTCCCATGCCATAATACCGTTGGATCAATCAAAACAATGCAAAATACACCCGATACAATTAGAAATTTGAGCACGTTGTGTAGAAATAAAAATTGCCCTTTTCGATAGGTATAACAAAAAGAAAATCAATATGATAAGGCAGGAATAAAAATAAATATCCATAAAGCCAACATCGGATATTTCAATTAAAACATAAACAGGAATAATTATTAAAACTGTCAATGTTGTTATGATTTGTTTGGAGATCATCTCACCATAAACAATAGGTATGGTTTTATAACCATTGGCTAAATCTCCTTTTAAGTTTTCTAAATCTTTAATCATTTCACGAATAAGAAGCAGGATAAAAAGAAAAGTTGCGTGCGAAAAGATCACTCCCAATTGTCTTTTATAATTGTCAATATCTTCAAACGGAATGCGTGTGTAGAAGTAAAGCAAAATAGCAAAAAAAGGTAAAACCGCTAACAAAGCAGCTGTAAGATTTCCAATTAATGGGTATTTTTTTATTTTATGAGAATAAAACCAAATGAAAAATATATAGCCAGAGAAAAACAAAAATACGCGCCAGGAAACAAATAGAGCCATCAAAGCAACAATAAAATTAAGGGTAAAATAAACGCTTAATTTTGTTTTCTGACTGACCAATCGATCCAACATTGATTTATTAGGACGATTGATTAAATCCTTTTGGCTGTCGTAAAAATTATTAATAATGTAACCCGAAGCGATCGTTAGTGAGGAAGCGAAAACCAGTATAAACAAATTGAAATCCAACAAAATATCTAAAGCTCTTTTCTCGGGAGCGAGTATAAATACGGCAGATAAATACTGCGCTAAAATAATTATTGGAATGTTATACCCTCTAACTACAGAGAACAAACTTGCAATTTTCATTATAAGAAGTTTGTGCTTTCTGTTCATTGAAACATCTGGTTAGCCACAAAGGCACAAAGGCTCTAAGTATTTTTTATTAGTAATTAAACAACAATTATTTCGATATTTATTTTAATTTTCTCCTCGTGGATGTACTATTAAAAAGAATTTTAAAATTGGTAAACTACTTCTAATTTATAATCGATCAATGACAGTCTTGCTTTTTCTAAATCTTCTGTAAAACCTAGAATATAACCACCACCGCCAGAACCACATAATTTTAAATAGTAGTCATTGCTATCAATTCCTTTTTGCCAAATTCCGTGAAACTGCTCTGGAATCATAGGTTTAAAGTTATTCAAAACTACTTTTGATAATTTTTTGGTGTTCATGAACAAAGATTTCATATCACCACCCAAGAAATTTTCTACGCAAGCATCAGTGTGTTTTACAAACTGATTTTTTAACATCGCACGGAAGCCTTTATCTTTTAAGTTTTCCATAAAAATATTGACCATTGGAGCGGTTTCGCCTACAATTCCTGAGTCTAATAAGAAAACAGCACCTTTTCCGTCAAAACTTTGAGTTGGAATTCCTGTTGCTTCAATATTATCTTTAGAATTAATTAAAATAGGAATACTTAAATAACTATTTAAAGGATCTAAACCGGAACTTTTCCCGTGGAAAAAACTTTCCATTTGAGAAAATATATTTTTTAATTGCAACAGTTTCTCGCGAGTTAAATTCTCTAAAACTGTAATTTTATTTTGAGCATATTTATCATAAATAGCAGCAACAAGAGCGCCACTACTTCCTACACCATATCCTTGCGGAATGCTGGAGTCAAAATACATTCCCGTTTCAACATCTTCATTTAAAGTAATTAAGTCAAAATTGACTAAATTAGGTTGTTCCTTTTGTAGGTTTTGCAAATACACCACAAAACGTTTCAAATGTCCATTCGATTTTATCGCTTCCTCAGATGGGTTTTCCTCTTTTTTCAAAGCGCCATTGTAGAAGTTATACGGAATTGACAATCCCTTTGAGTCACGGATGATTCCGTATTCGCCAAAGAGTAATATTTTAGAATAAAATAAAGGTCCTTTCATATGAGGTAGGTAATTAGCAATTTGGGATTGTTAATCTGATTTTATATATTTTCAAAAATCAGCTGTATCAGCTTGATTTTCTTTTTGTATTTCGATATTTATTGCTGCTTGTTGCTCTGAAGATAATTTCTCCCAAGCCTCTTGCTTGTCTTTTTCAAAAATCGTTTTTATGGCATCAATTATCGCTTTGTCATTAGTCGCTAACAAAAGCTGTATCAATTCTATTTTTTCTGACTGAATATCCATAATCTAACTATTAGAAAATAAAGGTATTGAAAAAAACTTAATACTCAACCGCTCCACTTCCAATTTCGTCACAAATGTACTGACGATTTTGGCAAAAGCCAACTAATTCGTCTTGAATAAATTGCAATACAATTTCTTTATCCTTATTTGGATACAAAACATGCACATTTGCTCCAGCGTCTAAAGTGAAACAAACGGGTATTTTAGTAGCATTTCTAAACTTCCAAATGGCATTAATAATTTCCAAAGTATTAGGTTTCATCAATATAAAATAGGGCATCGAAGTCATCATCATCGCATGCAAAGTCAAGGCTTCGCTTTCTACAATTTTGATAAATGCATCTAAATCTCCATTTTCGAAAATAGCAATTAATTGCTCTAAATTTTCATGCGCTTGTTCAAATCGCCTTTCGGCAAAAGGATGATTGTGCATGAGCTCATGACCAACGGTACTAGAGACCTGTTTTTCGCCTTTATCAACTAATAAAATGGTGTCTTGAAAATTTTTGAAATTCTCATGAACAGTATGCGGGAATTCAACTCCAAATAAATCAGAACTTCCAGGAATGTTGTTGTGATTTCCCCAAACTACGATTTCTCCTTTTATACTACGACAAGCACTTCCAGAACCTAAACGTGCGAGCATTGATGCTTTTTGATAAAAATAAGCTTCCGTCATTGCTGGATTTAATTCTTTCTCTAAACGCATCAAGTTCATCGCTAAAGCCGCCATTCCTGATGCCGAAGATGCGATTCCTGAACTGTGTGGAAAAGTATTTTCGGTATCAATCGTAAAATGGTACTCTTTTAAAAAAGGCAAGTAAATTTCGATTCGTTCTAAAAATTTTTGAATCTTTGGTTTAAAATCTTCTTTTGGTTTTCCTTCAAAAAGTAAATCAAAAGAAAAAGTATTAGCTGTTGCATTTACCGCAGTCGAAAAGTCCCTTTTGGCGAAAGCCAATTTAGTAACTGTTTTGCAAGTATTCAGTGTAAAACTTACGGACGGATTTGCAGGAATCTGATTGTCTTTTTTGCCCCAGTATTTCACTAAAGCAATATTGCTAGGAGCGCTCCACTGAAAGTTACCACTTTCTACAGTATGCGTATAGTTTGAAGGAATAAAATCCGTTGCTGTAAACATAATTGATAAATTTTGTGCAAAGATACTCTATTTTTTACCGCTGATTTGGAGATTTTTTTAAATAGCTTATTTAGAGAATTTAACTAATTGAAATTAAGTATCTGTACTTATTTTATCAAACTATTTAATTGATTTACAGTTTCTTTTTACTTTTTAAATTTGTGTTTATAAAATGAACCTTATTTTATTTGCCAGAAATTTAGAAAGTTTTTTATTAAATTTGTAAAACACAAAACACATCAAAATGAATAAGATTACCCGAATTTTATCAGTAGTAGTTACTTGCCTTGTGATAGGTTATTTCTCAGGAATCGTTACCCGTGCTGCCATTACAGATTGGTATCCTACTTTGGTAAAGCCAAGTTTTAATCCACCGAATTGGATTTTTGCACCCGTTTGGAGTATGCTTTACATAATGATGGGAGTTGCCGCAGGATTGGTGTGGAATAGAATGGAACAGGAAAGGGAAGTTGTGAAAAAAGCACTAATTTTCTTTGCAATACAATTAGCCTTAAATGCTTTGTGGTCGTATTTGTTTTTTGGTTTGCATAACCCAATGCTTGCTGGTTTAGAAATTATCGTATTGTGGCTGATGATTTTTGAAACCTATGTTCAGTTTGGTAAAATCAATAAAATTGCGGGTTATTTGTTTCTGCCTTATATTGCTTGGGTGAGCTTTGCCGCAGTTTTAAATGCTAGTATTTGGTGGTTGAATAGCTAGTGTTTACCGTTATTGACTTTAGAAAATTATAGTTTTTTAAAGTCAATGTTCTTGTTTATCAAAAAGTCCATCACCAATAAAGCACTATCTTCTTTTGAAAATTTTTGTGATTTAGGATCTGCTTTGCAAAATTGAAGGAAGAGGGCAATTTCATCAGGTTTCAATTGTAAGGTTTGGAAGTAGAACTTTTCATCGCAGCATTTTCTTGCTAAGGCTACAAATTCTATTTTAGGAATTTCTTTTTTTGCAGGCTCTTTTTCCTTTTTAAAAAGGGTACTTAGGGTACTAGCAATTTTTATAAAATCGGCACTATTTTCCATTGCTCCATTGTATATGGCATCATTTTTTAACCTACTCGTACTTTTAAGAAGATCGATTTCATTTATTTTTTGCTGTTCCCACTTTGTATTTGTGCTTAATTTAATAGAAGGTATTTTTGTGATTATTACTTCTTTTAATTCTTCCGCTTTGAGGTTTAAAGAAATTAGTAAATTGTTGAAATCAATAGTTTTTTGATCAAGCTTTATTTTTTTAATTTCATGGTTTTGAGAAATGAAAACCAGTTCATCGTCTGCATTTACTTTAATAGAAAACGCTCCTGATCCATCAGTAGTGACGACTTGCTGCGAATTATAATGGGCTACATCTACTTTTGAAATAGGATATTGTTCGCAGCTTACGATACCAGTGAGTAATTTTCCTGATTGTGAGAAAACCCAATTGA
>CBDUEE010000067.1:0-12963 GCA_965366105.1 uncultured Flavobacterium sp.
CTACTAAAGTATTGAATGAAGCTGCTGTTGCAGGTAAAATCGATTACTTAGAAGGTTTGAAAGAAAACGTTATTGTAGGACATAGAATCCCTGCCGGAACTGGTATGAGAGAATATGATAATACAATTGTAGGTTCGAAAGAAGATTATAATGATATGATGGCTAATAAAGAGGAATATATTTACTAAAGATATGAGTAATTCAAATCAACAACAAGAGCAAATTAATATTGAGTTAGATGAAAAAATAGCAGAAGGAATTTATTCTAATTTAGCTATAATTAATCACTCCTCATCAGAGTTTGTTTTAGATTTTGTAAGTATAATGCCTGGTATACCAAAGGCTAAAGTGAAATCGAGAATTGTCTTGACGCCACAACATGCTAAAAGATTATTTAAGGCAATTGGAGAAAATATCCATCGATTTGAAGTCGCTCATGGCGAAATAAAAGAAACGGAACAAGCTCCAATCCCGCTTAATTTTGGTCCTGCGGGACAAGCATAATATTTTAAAAGGCTTTCACTACGGTGGAAGCCTTTTTTTTTAAGGTCATTTGTAAAGAATAGTTTTTTTGTTGAATAGGAAAGTTAAAATTGAGACGAATTAATACCTCGCATAAGGATGTTAAAAATTATCAGTTAGGTTCTTTACATTTTAATATTCAATTTATTATAATTCTGATCATATCATGTTTTTTTTATTAAAGCAATCGCTAAATCAAAAATCAACAGGATTTGAAAGACTCTAAAAATCTTGAGTTTATGGATTAGAAAACCTTTGCTGACTATCACGAAAGCAAAAATAAATTACTATTATGTGCTTTAAACGATAATATCGGTAGATCATCGGGAATATTTTATATTAGGTTAGGAATAATATACTTTCGCACTCCAAATAAATTTGCAATTAGCATCTTGTAAAAAATGGATTGTTATGAAATACCTTTCTTTAAAAACAAATAAAAAAACTTTAGTAAGAAGTTTAATGTTTTTTGTTTTTATTCTTGCATCAAACACTTCTGTTATTGCTCAAGCCGAAAAGAATACTGTTGTTGAAAATGTAATTGAAAGTATTCCAGCAGCAAAAATCGAAAATTCAGCTACAGTTTCTTCCTCAAACACAATGAATTTTGTTTTGTGGTTTATGGGTTCTAAACAAGATCTGAAAAGCACTATTTCTTCAGAGAGTGTAAATACAAAAAAACAAGTGATCATATCAGGAACAGCACCAAATCGTTTATTGATGAAAGCTTTTTTAAAAAAAGCAGTAAATTTAGATAGTACGATTGCTTAATAGGAAATCACATTAAGAAATACAAAAAACGCCAATCGTAAAATTGGCGTTTTTTTTGTATCTAAAAAATAATGAATTACTCAAATTCAGAAGTAAAGAATAATTTTACATTTGGATATTTATTTTGTGTCATTTGAATCGTAAAGTCCGAGTCAGCAAGGAATACGAGTTGTCCGTATTTATCATGTGCTAAAAATTTCTGCTTAATACGTCTAAATTCTTTAAATTCATCACTTTTAGGGTCATTGGGTTTTACCCAACACGCTTTGTGAACAGGAAAGTTCTCATACGTACATTTAGCCCCATATTCATGCTCTAAACGATATTGAATTACTTCATATTGAAGTGCTCCAACGGTTCCGATAATTTTTCTATTATTCATTTCTAGCGTAAACAACTGAGCAACACCTTCATCCATCAATTGATCGACACCTTTGTCCAATTGTTTGGCTTTCATTGGATCAGCATTGTTGATGTATCTAAAGTGTTCCGGTGAGAAGCTTGGAATTCCTTTGAAGCTCATGATCTCTCCTTCGGTTAATGTATCACCAATTTTAAAATTACCAGTATCGTGCAATCCCACAATGTCTCCAGGATAAGAGATATCTACAATTTCTTTTTTCTCAGCAAAAAAAGCATTTGGACTAGAGAATTTTAAATTTTTCTTCTGGCGTACGTGATAATACGGTTTGTTTCTTTCAAAAGTTCCAGAAACAATTTTTATGAAAGCCAATCTGTCTCTATGTTTAGGATCCATATTAGCATGGATTTTAAAAACAAAACCAGTCATTTTTTCTTCTTTTGGATCAACCAATCGCGTTTCTGAATCTTTTGGTCTTGGCGAAGGAGCTATCTGAATAAAACAATCCAATAATTCTCTAACTCCAAAATTATTTAATGCAGAACCAAAAAACACGGGTTGTAACTTTCCGTCTAAATATTCTTGACGATCAAATTTTGGATATACTTCGTCAATTAATTCTATTTCTTCTCGTAATGTATTGGCAGGTTTTTGTCCAATGATTTTTTCTAGTTCTGGACTTTTTATATCTGAAAAAGCAATAGTATCTTCGATGTTTTTTCTATTATCGCCACTAAATAGGTTGATGTTTTGTTCCCAAAGATTGTAAATACCTTGAAAATCATAACCCATTCCTATTGGGAAACTCAAAGGAGTTACTCTTAGACCTAGTTTTTGCTCCACTTCGTCCATTAAGTCAAAAGCATCTTTTCCTTCTCGGTCTAATTTGTTGATGAATACGATAATTGGAATCTTACGCATTCTACAAACCGCTACTAATTTTTCTGTTTGTTCTTCGACACCTTTGGCAACGTCAATTACAACAATAACACTGTCAACTGCAGTTAATGTTCTAAATGTATCTTCTGCAAAATCCTTATGTCCTGGAGTATCGAGGATGTTTATTTTTTTGTTTTTATAATTAAATGCTAAAACAGAGGTAGAAACCGAAATTCCTCTCTGGCGTTCAATTTCCATAAAGTCACTGGTAGCCCCTTTTTTTATCTTGTTGTTTTTTACAGCACCTGCCTCTTGAATAGCACCACCAAAAAGGAGGAGTTTCTCAGTAAGTGTTGTTTTTCCAGCATCAGGATGTGAGATAATCCCGAAAGTTCTTCTGCGTTGTATTTCTTCTAAAAAGCCCATGTTTATATAAATAGGGTGCAAAAGTACTATTTATAAATGCCAATTGAAAAAATAGTATCCTTTAATTAGGTTCAAACGCATGAGTTTTAAAAAATTAAAATTAACCCTTAAGTAGATGAAAAACCTCGATTTGGATTGTTTTAACTAATAGAATCTTCCAAGAAGAAAAAAATGATAAATTTAATTTTTTAGAAACTTTCGAATTAATTTTAATTTCTGTAATTTGTTTTGAAAAAATAACTGTTGCGTTTGCCTTTTTTCTTGGTAAATTAAGATCATTTTATATTCAGTTGCTTTTTGTGTTTTCCGCTAAGCTTACTAATAAAGTATAAAAATCTATGATCTGATTAGTGTTTTTTTTCAAAATAAAACTTCATCTTTTTGTGTTCTTCAAATTGGGTAGTTAAAATCAGTAATGTCGATTTTCTTTTTTCTTCCTCGGTTATAATTTTGATTAGTAATACATAACTGGTTTTTAAAGTTAGTTTTTCTTTGATTGGAGAGGCTGTAATCTCAATTCATTAATGGCAATATAATTTTTTGTTAATAGTAGTTAGGAAACTTGTATTATGTAATTGAATTACTATTTTTGTTCGTTTTAAATTTAAAAGAATACTAAGAAGTTCTATTGTGTAATCGACTTCATTACTTGATTCTTAAAAGTGTATATTTACCAAAATATTTTGGTGTTTATATTTCAAATTTAAAACAACACGATAAGGATATTTTACATTTAATATTAAATTATACCAATGCCAATAAACAAAACACCAATGAAATTCATTAATAATAGATTTGCACTTCTCTTTTCTCTTTTGATTTTTACAAGTTTTATAACAAGTGCTCAAGAAATTATTAAAGATTCCGTAATTGCTACTCCGACTATAAAAAAGCAAGCTGCAACAGGAAAGCTAAAAGTTGATGGTGTAATTGCTACTGTAGGTGATTTTATTATATTAGATTCAGATATTGATAAGTCATTTCTTGAGATTTCAGCTCAAGGAGGTTCTGTAAAAGACATTACTAGATGTCAGATGTTGGGAAAATTATTAGAAGACAAGTTATATGCACATCAAGCGATTCAAGATAGTATTGTAGTAACCGATTCTGAGATTAAAGGGATGATGGAAGACCGTTTGCATTATATGGTAGAGCAAATTGGATCTATGGAAAAAGTAATTCAGTACTACAAAAAGGATTCTGAAGAAGAATTTAGGAGCTACTTTTCTGATATTTTAAAAGAAGGGAAGTTGACTTCCGAGATGCAAAAGAAAATAGTTGATGCTGTAGAAATAACTCCTGAGGAGGTTCGTAACTATTTCAAAACAATTCCAAAAAATGATTTACCTTTCTTTGGTGTAGAATTAGAAGTGGCTCAAATTGTTGTTACGCCAAAGGTTTCAGCTGAGGATAAACAAAAAGTTATTGACCGCTTGAACGGTTTCAAAAAAGAAATAGAAGAAGGTTCTAGCTTTTCTACAAAAGCAGTATTGTATTCTCAAGATCCAGGGTCAAGAGCTAATGGTGGATTTTACAAAATGAATCGCAAAACACCGTTTGTAAAAGAGTTTAAAGATGTTGCCTTTAGTTTAGCCGAAGGTGAAATTTCAGCTCCTTTTGAAACTGATTTTGGATTTCATATTATTTATGTTGAAAAGATAAAAGGTAAAGATGTCGAATTACGTCATATATTATTGACTCCTACAGTTACCGACGCTGCTCTTAATGAAGCAAAAGAAAAAATTACTTTGATTAAGAAGAGAATCGAAGACAAAGAAATTACTTTTGCAGAAGCAGCCAGAACATTGTCAGATGAAAAAGAAACTAAAGCGAATGGTGGTGAGTTGATTAATCCAAAAACACAAGATACTCGTTTTGAATTGACTAAAATGGATCCTGCTTTTTATAGCCAAGTCTCCAATTTGAAAACAAATGAAATCTCAGCACCAATATTAGATCAAGGAGACGAAGGTAAAAAGAAATTTAAATTAATTACTGTTACTAATAGAATTGATGAGCATGCCGCTGATTATGCTAAAGATTATATCAAAATAAAAGATTTAGCTTTGAAAAGCAAACAAATTACTGCTATAGGAAAATGGTTTGATGAGAAAATAAAAGAAACATACGTTAAAATAATTGGTGAATACAGAGATTGTAATTTTACCAATAATTGGCTTAAGAAATAGTTTTTTTTTAGCACTATAGCTTTAGATTAGAACAAAAAAAATTTTCTTTAAATAAATAAAAAGAGTTAGTTTTATGATTTCATAATGCTAACTCTTTTTAATTTTAAATACTTTATAAATGTCAGACGTAGCAGCAATACAAAACTTAGTTCAGAAGAGGAATGAGCTAAAAAAAGAAATAGCTAAAGTAATTGTAGGTCAAGATTTAGTAGTTGATCAAATTTTGCTTTGTATTTTTTCTGGTGGTCACGCTTTGTTGGTTGGAGTTCCTGGACTGGCAAAGACCTTGATGGTAAATACGCTTGCTCAAGCATTAGGTCTTGATTTTAAAAGAATTCAGTTTACACCAGATTTAATGCCTTCTGATATTCTAGGAAGTGAAATATTAGATGAAAATAGAAATTTTAAATTTATAAAAGGACCGATTTTTTCGAATATCGTACTGGCAGACGAAATCAATAGAACGCCGCCTAAAACTCAAGCTGCCTTGCTAGAAGCCATGCAAGAACGTTCTGTTACCATTGCGGGGGTAAATTATAAATTAAACTTGCCTTATTTTGTTTTAGCTACACAAAATCCTATTGAGCAGGAGGGAACTTATCCCTTGCCTGAAGCGCAATTAGATCGATTTATGTTTGCTATTAAACTTGAATATCCTTCTTTTGAGGAGGAAGTTCAGGTTGTGAAACGTACAACATCAGATGTGAAAACGGCTATAAATCCCTTGTTTACTGCACAAGAAATTATTGATTTTCAACATTTGATTCGCAGGATTCCAGTTGCAGATAATGTAATTGAATATGCAGTTGCATTGGTAAGTAAAACAAGACCTGATAATCCACTTTCCAATGATTTTGTGAAGAATTATTTAGATTGGGGCGCAGGTCCACGAGCTTCGCAAAATTTAATTTTGGCAGCTAAAGCTAATGCTGCTTTCAATGGGAAATTTTCTCCAGATATCGAAGATGTCAAAGCAGTCGCGACTGGAATTTTGCGTCACCGAATTATTAAAAACTATAAAGCAGATGCGGAAGGAATCACCGAAGAAATGATTATTGCTAAGTTGATTTAAGGCTTTAATTTAGAATAAAACGCAGCTTCTTTCTCTTTTACTCAATGCTTAAATTTTTGTGTTTTTAAAATCTAATTGCAATTAGGAAGATTTTTAATAGATGATTTTTTTTTTAAAATCGTTTTAAGAAAATAATTTTCTCTTCAGGATAATTTTCTGCAAGCATGATAATAATCATATTTGGAACCGTATTCTCGTCCTATTTTTGCAAATTATTTATTTACAAAAAAACACACACTGATATGAGCCAAAAGAATGAAATTTTTACACGACCAATTCCAATTGATAAAGAAGTTTCATGGGATAAAACCCAGACAATTATGAGCAAAACTGATTCCAAAGGTATTATGGAATATGCCAATGAGGTTTTTATAGATGTTAGTGGTTATGAAGATTATGAGCTTATGTCACAACCTCATAGTATGGTTAGACATCCCGATATGCCTCGAGTTATTTTTAAAGTACTTTGGGAAAATTTGAAAGCTGGGAAGAACTTTTATGCAGTAGTTAAAAATTTAGCCAAATCCGGAAGGTACTATTGGGTTGTTACTGATTTTGAAATTTCTAAAAATTCAAATGGAGAAATTACTCATTATTTTGGTAGAAGAAAGGCTGTTCCTCAGGAAGTAATTTCAAAACATATTGAGCCTTTATACAAAAGATTGTTACAAATTGAGTTAGCAAGTAGTATGGAAGCTAGTGAGCGTTATCTTATTGGTTTTTTAGAAGAAAAAAAGAGAACTTACGTTGAATTTGTAGAGGAATGTATTTTAGATTATGAAAAAACTCAAAATTCATTAAAAAGAGAAGAGTTAGAAGCAGATGAAAATACAGGGAATAGGGGCTTTTTCTCTAGGCTATTTGGAAGATAGATTGATATTAAATCTAAGAACCACATACGTTTTTAATTTGCGATATCTATTTTTTTAGGGACAGATAGAGTTAACTTTATTGAAGAATAATTAAAATGGAATTGTATTTTATATCAAAAATACAATTCCATTTTTTGTTTTATTGATGCTCAATTCAAGTGTTTTTTAGTAGAAATATTCACAGATAGAATTACAGTATTGTGAATTTTGAAAAGAGTTTGTTAGAATTAGTGCTAATTTTACAATTTAATGCAGTTATATTAATTTTTTCGCAACTATAAGCAATAGATTTTGCTATTTAATAATAATAATTTTTATAAAGATGTGTTTTATTAAATTCTTTTTAATATCAGCATAAATAACTAAATTTGTAGCACAAATAAAAAACACCTATATATTTGGTTTTTTATTTTGAGATAATCAAAATGAACTGCCTTTAACATTGAAATACTGCTATTATGAACATTTATAACGATTATCTAAAAGAAATCGAAGAAAGAAAAGCTCAAGGTCTTCATCCTAAGCCAATTGATGGTTCTGAATTGCTAAGCGCAATCATTTCACAAATTAAAGAATTAGATAATGCAAATAGAGAAGATTCTCTTAAATTCTTTATTTATAATGTAGTTCCAGGAACTACTCCTGCTGCTGGAGTAAAGGCAACATTTTTAAAAGAGATTATTCTTGGGGCATCTGTAGTTAAAGAAATTACTCCTGTTTTTGCTTTTGAGTTATTATCCCACATGAAAGGTGGACCTTCGATTGAGGTTTTACTTGATTTGGCATTAGGTGATGATGCCGCTATTGCAAAAGAAGCTGCGGAAGTTCTTAAAACACAATTTTTTCTTTATGAGGCTGATACCAATCGTTTAGAAAAATCATTTAAAGAGGGAAATACAATTGCTGCTGCAATTTTAGAGAGTTATGCTAAGGCTGAGTTTTTCACTAAACTACCAGAAGTAGTAGAAGAAATTAAAGTAGTTACTTATATCGCTGGTGAGGGAGATATCTCTACAGATTTACTTTCTCCAGGGAACCAAGCGCATTCAAGATCAGATCGTGAATTGCACGGAAAATGTTTAATTTCTCCTGAGGCACAAGATGAAATTAAAGTTTTGCAAATGCAACATCCTGATAAAAGTGTGATGCTAATAGCTGAAAAAGGAACTATGGGTGTGGGTTCGTCAAGAATGTCAGGTGTAAATAACGTGGCGCTTTGGACAGGTAAACAAGCAAGTCCTTATGTTCCATTTATAAATATTGCTCCAATTGTAGCAGGAACAAATGGTATTTCTCCTATTTTCCTTACTACGGTTGATGTTACTGGTGGTATAGGTCTCGATCTTAAAAACTGGGTAAAAGTACTTGATGAAAAGGGAAACCCTATTCGTAATGAAAATGGTGATGTTGTTTTAGAAGAAGCATATTCTGTTGCTACGGGAACAGTACTAACTATTAATACAAAAACAAAGAAATTATATAATGGCGACCAAGAGTTAATCGATATTTCTAAGGCATTTACTCCTCAGAAAATGGAATTTATAAAAGCTGGTGGATCTTATGCTATTGTATTTGGAAAAAAATTACAAACTTTTGCATCTAAGGTTTTAGGAATCGCTATTGTGCCGGTTTTTGCTCCATCGAAAGAGGTTTCTGTTGAAGGGCAAGGTCTCACAGCAGTTGAAAAAATATTTAATAAAAATGCAGTAGGAAACACTCCGGGCAAAGTGTTACACGCAGGTTCGGATGTTCGTGTTACTGTAAATATTGTAGGATCGCAAGACACAACTGGATTGATGACTTCTCAGGAGTTAGAGTCTATGGCAGCAACTGTGATTTCTCCAATTGTTGATGGTGCGTACCAATCAGGTTGTCATACAGCATCAGTTTGGGATAATAAGTCGAAAGCAAACATTCCTAGATTGATGAAATTTATGAATGACTTTGGTCTGATTACTGCGCGCGATCCAAAAGGATTATATCCTGCAATGACGGATGTTATCCATAAGGTTTTAAATGATATTACGGTAGATGAGTGGGCGATTATTATTGGTGGTGACTCTCATACAAGAATGTCTAAAGGGGTTGCTTTTGGTGCAGATTCAGGAACAGTTGCTTTGGCACTTGCTACTGGTGAAGCTTCAATGCCAATTCCGGAATCCGTAAAAGTTACTTTCAAAGGAGAAATGAAGACGTACATGGATTTCCGTGATGTAGTTCATGCTACTCAATCTCAAATGCTTAAAACGTTTGGTGGTGAGAATGTTTTTCAAGGAAGAATTATTGAGGTTCACTTAGGAACCCTTACTGCTGATCAAGCATTTACTTTTACAGATTGGACTGCAGAGATGAAAGCAAAAGCTTCTATTTGTATTTCTGAGGATGATACTTTGATTCAGTCACTTGCAATTGCAAGAGGTAGAATTCAAATCATGATCGATAAAGGAATGGATAATGAAAAACAAGTCCTTCAAGGATTGATCAATATAGCAAATAACAGAATTGAGGAAATTAAATCAGGTATAAAGCCAGCTTTAGTTCCAGATGCGAATGCTAAATATTATGCTGAAGTTGTTATTGATTTAGACATTGTGAATGAGCCAATGATTGCAGATCCAGATGTGAATAATGCTGATGTTTCTAAACGATACACACACGATACCATTAGACCTTTATCTTTCTATGGCGGAGTAAAAAAAGTAGATCTTGGATTTGTTGGTTCTTGTATGGTTCACAAAGGAGATATGAAAATTTTGGCTCAAATGCTTAAGAACATCGACGAACAATATGGTAAGGTAGAGTTTAAAGCTCCGCTTGTAGTAGCACCTCCAACTTATAATATTGTAGATGAATTAAAAGCAGAAGGCGACTGGGATATTTTGCAAAAATACTCTGGTTTTGAATTCAATGATGATGCTCCTAAAGGGGTTGCACGTACATCTTATGAAAAGATGTTGTACTTGGAACGTCCTGGTTGTAATCTTTGTATGGGTAACCAAGAAAAAGCAGAAAAGGGAGATACTGTAATGGCAACTTCTACCCGTCTTTTTCAGGGAAGAGTTGTTGAAGACAGTGAAGGTAAAAAAGGAGAATCATTACTCTCTTCAACACCTGTAGTTGTGCTTTCAACTATATTAGGAAGAACTCCTACTATGGAAGAATATAAATCAGCTGTAAAAGGAATTAACCTAACACAGTTTGCACCTTCTCATAAATTGTTAGTAAAATAATTTAAGATTAGTTATATATTGTTTTAAAGCCTGAGTTTATCACTCAGGCTTTTTTTGTTTTTATCCTAAAAGCTAAATTTAATTTATTTCTTCATGGTTTTTAGAATATTCCTTAATGAGTTTGTAAGCTTCAGTAGTTTAACTTTTTGTTTTGAAATATTCAGACTCTTTACTTTTGTGTGTTACACTATTTTTTGTAACTTGTAGTGTTTATAAAAAGAAATAATAATTATACCTATATACTATGGCTTTTGATATTGAAATGATTAAAAAAGTGTACGAAAACATGACAATCCGTGTTGATAAAGCACGCGAAACGGTTGGTCGTCCACTTACTTTAACAGAGAAAATTCTATACAATCACTTGTGGGATGGAATGCCAGTTAAGGCTTTTACAAGAGGTGTTGATTATGTCGACTTTGCTCCAGATAGAGTAGCGTGCCAAGATGCAACTGCTCAAATGGCGTTGTTGCAATTCATGCATGCAGGTAAGTCTAAAGTCGCAGTACCTACAACCGTACATTGTGACCACTTGATTCAAGCAAAAGTAGATGCAGTAACGGATTTGGCTAGAGCCAAAACGCAAAGCAATGAAGTTTTTGAATTTCTTTCTTCAGTGTCAAATAAGTACGGGATTGGTTTTTGGAAACCGGGAGCAGGGATTATTCACCAAGTAGTACTTGAAAATTATGCATTCCCTGGCGGAATGATGATTGGTACCGATTCTCATACAGTAAATGCAGGTGGTTTAGGAATGGTTGCCATTGGCGTTGGTGGAGCCGATGCAGTAGATGTAATGTCAGGAATGGCATGGGAATTAAAATTTCCTAAGTTAATAGGAGTGAAATTGACAGGGAAACTTTCTGGTTGGACCGCTCCAAAAGATGTGATCCTTAAAGTAGCAGGAATTCTTACTGTAAAAGGTGGAACAGGTGCTATAGTTGAGTATTTTGGAGAAGGTGCAACTTCTATGTCTTGTACTGGAAAAGGAACTATCTGTAATATGGGTGCAGAAATTGGTGCTACAACTTCTACATTTGGATACGATGCATCAATGGGACGTTATTTACGTTCTACAAATAGAGCTGATGTAGCCGATGCAGCAGATAAAATTGCACCTTACTTAACGGGGGACGATGAAGTTTATGCAAATCCAGAACTGTATTTTGACCAAGTAATCGAAATAAACTTAGATGAATTAGAACCCCATTTAAACGGACCATACACACCAGATTTAGCTACTCCAATTTCTAAAATGAAAGAAGAAGCTATAAAAAACCATTGGCCTTTGAAAATTGAAGTTGCTTTAATTGGTTCTTGCACCAACTCTTCTTATGAAGATATTGCTCGAGCCTCATCGATAGCACAACAAGTTATAGATAAAAAATTAAAAATAAAATCGCAGTTTACGATTACTCCAGGATCAGAAGTGGTACGTTATACGATAGAACGTGACGGATTTATAGATATTTTCGACAAAATGGGAGCTACTGTATTTGCAAACGCTTGCGGACCATGCATCGGAATGTGGGATAGAGAAGGAGCAGAAAAAGAAGAACGCAATACAATCGTTCACTCCTTTAATCGTAATTTTTCTAAACGTGCCGATGGGAACCCAAATACTTTGGCTTTTGTAGGTTCGCCAGAACTAGTAACGGCTTTAGCCATTGCTGGTGACTTAAGTTTTAATCCTTTGACGGATACTTTAATAAATGAGAATGGCGAAGAGGTTAGGTTAGAAGCGCCAACAGGAAATGAATTACCTCCAAGAGGATTTGATGCTGAAGATCCAGGCTTTCAAGCACCAGCAGAAGATGGTTCTGGAGTTTTGGTTTCTGTAAGCAATACTTCAGAAAGATTGCAATTGCTAGCTCCATTTTCTCCTTGGGATGGAAAAAACATTACAGGTGCAAAATTGCTTATCAAAGCTTTTGGAAAATGTACTACAGATCATATTTCTATGGCTGGACCATGGTTGCGTTTCCGTGGGCATTTAGATAATATTTCTAATAATATGTTAATTGGCGCAATCAATGCATTCAATCAAAAGCCGAATACCGTTAAAAACCAACTGACGGGTCTTTACGATGCAGTTCCGGCAGTAGCACGTGCTTATAAAGCAGCTGGAGTTCCCTCTATTGTTGTGGGAGATCACAATTACGGTGAAGGTTCTTCACGTGAACATGCTGCCATGGAACCTCGTTTTCTTGGCGTGAAAGCGGTCTTGGTGAAATCTTTTGCTCGTATTCATGAAACAAACCTTAAAAAACAAGGGATGTTAGGATTGATTTTTGCAAATGAGTCTGATTACGATAAAATTCAAGAAGATGATACAATTAATTTCTTAGATTTAGTAGAATTCGCTCCAGAAAAACAGTTAACGTTAGAGTTTGTTCATGCTGATGGAACAACAGATATTATCATGGCCAATCACACGTATAATGAAGGACAAATTGGTTGGTTTGTTGCAGGTTCAGCCTTAAATTTAATTGCAGCTGAAGTTTAATTTAAAAAATCTTGAATTGATTTTTTAAACTTTTTTTTTATAATAGAAAGTGTTTAGTACTTATTTTGTTGTTTTTCAAAACTGCAAAATAAGTACTAAACACTTTTTTTTAAATTTAATTTTAGAATATTACTT
>CBDUEE010000068.1:0-12791 GCA_965366105.1 uncultured Flavobacterium sp.
TGTAGTTAAATCAAATAATACTTGAGCTGCCGTAAGATCGCGCCACTTCTTTAAAAATGAATTAACTATAATATAATTATTTAAAGAATAACATGTATTATACTTATATAATACAAAAAGCATCCAGATTTTAATCTGAATGCCTTTTGAGTATACTATAATTAATTTCAGATAATTTATCTAAGCTTAATCACATCGTATTTAATAAAAACTATAGTTCATTTTGTTTCACTAATGGATTTGCATTGATTTCAGCTTTAGGTATAAGCCATTGCCATCTTTTATCATTGGCTGGCACAGATGTAACATTTCCAGTATAAATTGAGTTATGGTTTGCACCACTTCTGTCTAAAGCAGAATTCGTTCTTTTTAAGTCCATAAATCTAAATCCTTCACCCCATAATTCAATTCTTCTTTGAAACATAACTTCATCAGCAACTGCTTGACCAGTATTTGTAGATAGAACGTATGACGGGTTTCTTTTTTTAACAAAATCAAAAAGAACTTGAGCTGCATCAGCAGCACCTAATTTAGCTTTAGCTTCCGCTTCTATCAAATACATTTCTGCAGCACGCATATAAGGAACATCACAACGACTATCACCAGTACTTACAGATAAAAACTTTTGACTTGTATAAGGAAATTTTTGTGCATTAGAAACTAATACAACATTTGGATGCTGACCAGTTTTACTAAAAATAGCAGCACGAACGTCAGTTGTAGGAATCAAATTATATAATTTACTGTTAATAGCTTTAGGACAAGCTCTAATGACAGTCGAGCTAAAGTTACGAGACATATATCCTCCAAAATTTGCGAAATAAGCCGTTTGTAACTCTATAATATGGCTTCCCCACATCCATTCTTGATTAGAATAATTATTAAATCCACTAGTGTACTCAGCAATTGTCATTAAATTTTTTCCTGCTCTAGCTTTATTTGCATTTTCAGCAGCAATCAACCAATTCCCTTGAACTAGATTCACACGCGCTTTTAAACCAAAGGCTACTCTTGAATCTAAATGCGAATTATTTGGCTTAACATAACCATTTAACAATCCAATAGCCACATCGATATCAGCATTTATTTGCTTATAAACATCTTCAACTGAAGATCTACCAACTATATCCTGAGTTGTTAAAACAAGAGGTACACCATCTTGACTATTAACCGCACCATTTACATATCTTTTCCCATAAATTTGAACCAATTGGAAATGACTAAAAGCTCTATACAAAAGCGCTTGTCCCTTTGTAATATCCTTATCTTTTTGAGGCCCTTTTGCAGCATCTGCATTATTAATTATTGCATTTGCATTTCGTATAATTTGGTAAAATGTTCTGTAAGGAAATTTTATCTCAGCAGAATTTTCGTTTGAAGCTGCTGTCCAGTCATAAACACTTTTATACCATCCATTAGATGCTGTATAAACTAAGTCTTCCCCAGCAATATCCATTTGTTGCATGATTCCACCCACACCTGTTTGCCCTTGATCTTCATATCTTATATACATCGAGCGATGTATTCCATTCAGAGATAAAAACAAAGCTTTAGTATCGGCTGTTGCAGCACTTTCACTTATGAATTCCGTAGGAGTTTGTTCAAGAAAATCGCTTGAACATGATCCTAGTAAGATCATCGAGCAACCTGCGATTATGTATTTTGAAATATTAATTTTCATAATAGTTAAAATTAAAAGTTTATATTAAGGCCTAAAGAAACGATTCTTGAAGGAGAAAATCTGTTTTGAGTAGTACCGTTAAAGTTTTGAGTTGGATCCATTCCTTTTTTCTTTGTAAAAAGAGCTAAGTTTTCACCGCTTACGAAAAACTTAACATTATCTACGCCTAACTTCGATATCAGATCTGCAGGAATGTTGTAAGACAAATTAGCTTGTCTGAATGATAGATAATCAGAATCTACTAACCATCTATCAGATCCTGCTGATGATTGAGTATTTCTAACTACATCTAATCTAGGAACATTTGTTATGTCACCTGGTTTTTGCCATCTATTTAAAATATCAGTACTTAAAGCAGAGCCGTATTCACTTCCAGTATGCATTAATGAAGCGTAATTACTATCGTACGTTTTACCCCCTAATTGATACGTAAACATAAGACTCAATTCTAATCCTTTATACTTAAATGTATTTGAGAAACTACCAAACAAATCAGGAATAGCAGATCCAGCATAATAATATAATGCTTTTGTATGATTCGTAGTTACATTCTCACCATTTACAACACGTTGTTCTACATCTCCAGCCACAATTTTAGCAGGATCTGATTTATATAAAGCATATCCATCAACAGCATCTACACCGTACCAATCTCTCAACCAATAGTCATAAATTGAACTTCCTACTGTAAATTTCTTTGTCCCATTGATAATCTCTTCTTGAGGTAATTTAGTTATTCTGTTTTTAAGTGTCGATGCATTTACACTAAAATTCCAAGAAAAATCTTTTGTTTTTACAAACATTGCATTCAAAGAAACTTCAACTCCATTATTATACATAGAACCAATGTTTTCAACCCTTGTATCTAAACCAAGTGATAACGGATTAGGAACATCAAAAATTAAACCATCTGTTTTACGATTATAATATTCAATAGTACCACTAAATCTATTTTTAAAAGCAGCAAATTCAAGAGCTACATCTGATTGTGTATTCTTCTCCCACTGTAAATTTGGGGCACCAATACCATTAGCAACTATTCCTCCTTCAGAATCATTATCAAAACCTAAAGCATAAGTAGGTTGGTAAACGTAAAAACTTAAACCTGCGTTACTAATATGTGAATCATTTCCAACTTCTCCAAACGAACCCCTAAGTTTCAAATCATTGATCCAAGAACTATTAGTTAAGAAATTTTCCTTACTAATATTCCATGCTGCACCAAAAGACCAGAAATTACCCCAACGATTATCTTTAGCAAATTTTGAAGATCCATCTCTTCTAATAGACGCTGAAAGTATATATTTACCATCGTAATCATAACCAAGTCTTGAGAAATAAGCTTCAGTAGAATAATTTCTAGTATAAGACTCTAAATTTGTTACAGTAACAAAGTTAATTAATTCTGAGTTATCGTTTACAACTTGCCCTCTTTTAGTACCTGTAACTAAAGAGGTCTCATAATCGAAACTCTCATGACCTAATAAAGCAGAAAAATTATGTGCTTTAAAAGATTTAGAATATTCTAATAATTGATTAAAAGTAACTCCAGTTGTAACATAATTTTGTTTCGAAGCTCCACCAAGACCTTGCGCATCCCCTATAAGGATATTCTTATAATCTGACGAGTTAAGTGATCTTTTATCAATAGCATAGTTAGTAGTAAAGGTAAAATCTTTTAAAATTTTAAATTCAGCGAATGTTCTTGCCGACAAAGCAATAGACTCATTACTATCACTATCATTTAATGTTTCATAAATAATATTACGTCCATTAGAGGCTTGAGGCCCTCTCAAAGTGGAATACACTCTTTCACCAGCTCCATCTAATAAATAGCTTCCATTAGCATTATGATCAAACACTGGATAAATTGGCCCCATGTATCGTATAGTTCTAAAAGGATTTTTGAAAGAAGAGCTATTATCTGCACCATCAACTGCTTGATTAGAATTTGTAAGTGCTCCAGATAAATTCAAACCAGTTTTAAACCATTCTTTAAATTTTGAATTGATATTAACACGCGCAGTCGTTCTTTCGTAATCTGACTTCTTAATATTTCCTTGTTCATTTAAATTACTTATCGAAACAAAATAATTAGAAGTTTCGCTTTTTCCTTGGTACGAGAAATCTACATTTCTTCTTACACCAGCTCTAGTTAGTTTTTTTTCCCAATCTAAATCATCTGGATATAATAAAGAAGCGTTTGGATTTAATTTGCCATCAACTCCTACAACTTGATTATTAGCAACATTAAAAGGATTTGTCACTAATAAACCAGCGATATTATTACTTGCAAAAAGATTTGCAGCATCAACTTGCGTCGGAGTACCCATGGGTCTGCTATTTCTAAGAGCTTCCCACTCTAATGGATAATATTGATAAGCATCTACTCTATCATATTCTGGAATAGATCTAGAAGATAAACCTGTACTTACATTTAAAGAAAATTTATTTTTAGTTGACTTTCCGGTTTTTGTTGTAATAATTATTACACCATTAGCCGCTTTTGATCCGTATAAAGAAGTTGATGCAGCATCTTTTAAAACGTTCATACTTTCAACATCTGAACTATTAATTGTACTAATATCACCAGTATAAGGAACACCATCTACAATATATAATGGAGTATTAGATCCATTTATAGAGCTAAATCCTCTAATTCTAATTGCAGGAGCAGAACCTGGCTGACCAGCTGAACTTTGAATCTGAATACCAGAAGTTGATCCGTCTAAACCTCCCAAAACGTTAGTTAAAGGTCTATTTTCAATATCTGCAGCTTTAACAGAAGAAACAGAACCAGTATAAGAACTCTTTTTTACTTTACCATACGCAACAACAACTACCTCTTCTAGGTTTTGAGAGTCTGAAGTCATTTTCATATTTACAGTATTAGAAGCACCAACAGTTGCAGAAGAATTATTCATTCCTATGAATGAGAAACCTAAAACTTCTCCAGCTCTAGCTTTAATAGCATAACTTCCATTAAAATCAGTTTGAACTGATCTATTGGTACCTTTAACAACAACATTTACACCTGGAATTGGACCCGTTGCATCTGAAACAACACCAGACACAGTTTTTTCTTGTGCAAAAGAAAACTGTATAGATAACGCTAATAATAGCGTAAAAATCCATTTGAATTTTAATCTCATATTAATTTTTTTTGAATTAGTTATATATCGTGCAAACATCTTAATAAATTGTTAATTAAACAACCATTAATATAAAATATTAAAAATTTTAACATTTAAACAATAACATGGATAATAAGAGTCAAAATAAAACTCAAATATCTCTAAATATATAGAAAAAAAATATTGACAAGAAAGCCTTTTCGAGAAAAAGAAGCTGTAGATTAAAAAAAAATATTAACTCTATTGAAATCTTAGGAAGATTAAGGATCAAAGCATTAATACTTTAATAGTCAAACTGTATTCAAAACAGTAAAAGTAAATTTTACAGAAAAAGTCCTCAAATAGTATCGTTCGTATTACAAGTTCAATAAATACTAATTATGAAACTATCTATTGTTGAAATTGAATCTAATTTCACTAAAAAAAAATCCAAAAACGATTAAGCTATATTAATGAAAAGAGATCGTTTACGTTAAATGTTTTATTGTAATAAAATATCTTATAAAAAAAAAGATAAAACACAGTAAAAAAACTTAAACCAGCATCAGTTGACAGGCTCTTATTTAAGAAATAATGACATAAAAAAAGAGGCTGTCCGAATGTGGACAGCCTCTTAGAAAACTTAAAAAATTTTAATTAATACAATTAATTAGTATCCTAGGTTTTGAATCGTATTTGAATTAGCATTTTTCTCTCTCAAAGGAATAGGAAATGCAAATCTATAACTACCATAAGCAATACCAGGTAAGCCTATATCATCATAAGTTTGCTTAACAGCATCTACAACTGGCATATCCATTTTTGTTCTGGCAATATCATCAAATCTAAAGCCTTCAAAACATAATTCTTTTCTACGTTCTAAAAGAATATTTGGTATAGAAACAGATGTATAACCTACATCTCCACGATTAGTTGCTACTTTATTTAAATTCGTTAAAGCAGAAGCATCAGTTGGATCAAGTCTAAAAGAAGCCTCAGCATTGATAAGTACCATTTCTTCAAATCTAAACAAAACAACATCTATATCATGTTTCACAAACTTACCTGTATTTCTTAAGCGTGATTTTTCTTGTAATGTAATCATTGTACCTCTAACATCTGTAGCAGAAAATTGATTTTTTAGATCTTGTAAAACAACAATATCACCATAAGCAGTATTATTGTAAATGTTATACAAACTGTCATTTCCTCTATTATCATCAGTAAGAAAAATTAATTCAAAAATTGAATTCGCTTGTTCATTTACTTTATAAGATTCAGGAAACTCAGTAGCTGTAAGAACTCTAGCAGCACCACTAATCATAACTTCATTTGAAGCTGCTTTAGCAATAGACCAATCACCAAAATATAAAGCAACTCTAGCTTTAATAGCATTAACAGCAACTGTTCTGATTGATTTTTTACCTCCTTTGTCCAAAGTCTTGTCCATAATTTCCAAGGCTTTGTTTAAATCAGCATAGATAAAAGCTTTCACTTCTCCTACAGTACTTCTTTTAGGTTTCATTTCATTATCATTCAAAAATTGCTTAACATAAGCAACTCCTAATGAATTCATATCTCCACCTCCAACACCAACATGTTGTTGACCAAAAATACGCACTAGATCAAAATGTGCTAAGGCACGTAAAGCCAGAGCTTGACCTTTTACATAATTTATAGCAGCTGCATGACCTACTATATTTGCATCTACTGCAATATTTGAATTTATTATGATATTACAACTTGCAATTACACGATACATCTGTAAAAAAGCAGCATCAGCATCACCATTTGAATTGATCATATCCATAGATCCAGAAGTTGCAAATCTTCCAGAGTTGGCATTAGCATAAGTATTATCAGATCTAACATCTCCAAAAACAACTACGTTTCTACCGTAATAAGTTTCTGAAGTCATTCTGTCATAAGCTCCACCAAGTAGACCTTTTAAATCATTAAGTGTTTTTATTTCAGTACTTGGTTTATTAGTACTTAAAGTAGGCTCAAGATCACTATCTGAACAAGAATTTAGAAAAATTCCAGAAAAAATCAAAGCACCAAATATTATTTTTTTCATCTTATTATAATTTTATATTAATTGCAAATACAATAGATTTTACAGGAGGACTAACCAAACGAGTCAAACCGTCTGCTCTTACTTCTGGATCATATTTCATATTATCATCTTTCACAAAAGTTAATAAATTTGTTCCTCTTAACGACAAATCAAATCCATCAAGTTTCATAGCTTCTACAATATTTCTATTGAATTTATAACCTATTACTAAATCTTTCATTCTTAAGTAATCACCATCATATAAAAATCTAGTTGATGTTGAAGCAGAACTTCTTCCTGAGTTAAGCTCCATTTTTGGAGTTGAAGCTATATCTCCAGGTTTTTGCCATCTATCCATTAAACCTTCTGTTCCGTTAAAAGATACAAAAGTATTGTTACCATTACTTTGTGTATAAGTTGCCCAATCTTCAAAAACTTTATGTCCACCTGCAAAATAGAAAGCAACATCAAGATAAATACCTTTGTAATCAAGGTGAGTACCAAAACCACCAGAGAAAACTGGAGCTGATTTTCCTTGCATTGCAACTTTAGCGTTATTATAAAGAGAAGTTGTTGCTCCATCTACACCGTTAATATACCATAATGGCAAACCGTTAGCAGCATCAACACCAGCCCATTTACGCATGTTCCAAGTATTAATAGACTCTCCAACTTTTGTAATTCTTGTACCTGAAGTAATTTCAATATCGTTACCTAAAGCATCTTTTGCAAGTTTTTCAACACTGTTGTCATTATGAGCATAATTTCCAGAAACTGACCAGTTAAAATCATTTCCTCTGATAACACTAAAATTCAAATCAGCTTCAATTCCTTTATTAATTACAGAACCAACATTCATCAATTGAGAAGTTGAACCTTGTGTTAATGAAACTGGTACACTTTGTAATAAATCAAAAGTATTTCTGTTATAGTAAGATACACTTCCAGAAAGTCTATTATTCAATACTCCAAATTCTAACCCTACATCTGCTGTATGATTTTTCTCCCAAGTTAACAATTCATTACCAATAGATGATGGATAAATTATTGGCTGAGAATCATAACTAGCATCAAAACCTAGCAATCTTTGGTATGAATTTTCATTAATACCACTGTTTCCAGAAGTACCATACGAAGCTCTAAGTTTTAAGTTATTGAATACTGAATTTTGCATAAATGATTCATTATGAATATTCCAAGCAGTACCAACAGACCAAAAGTCTCCAAAACGATGACCTGGAGCAAATTTAGACGATCCTTCTTTTCTATAAGTAGCATCCAATACATATCTTCTGTCGTAAGAATAGTTAAACAAACCTAAATACGAAACATTTAACCAATCAGAAAAATTAGCATAAGTAGATTTATTTTTTGAAACTACATCTAAGTAAATTAAATCATCCGTTCCAATATTTTCACCATACCCACCAAGAAAATCATTTTTATTCTTTTGGTGCTCAAACAAAGCAGTAGCATCAAAACTATGTTTATCTAATCTCAAGTTATAATTAATAGAGTTTTGAGAAACTATGTTCGTATTTCTTCTGATATTTTGTTCTATACTACCATTACGATCTCTACCATCACCATGAACTCTATTGTTATAGTTATGATATGTATTCATATTATAATCTACAGCGAAAACAGATTTATACTTAAAATGATCAGATATTTTCCAATCTAAAGTATTATTTGATCTTATAGCAACTAAATCATTAGTTCTTACATTGTTTTCTAAGGTATAAAATGCATTATGTAATGTAGTCCAGTATCCAATATCTGTTGTGTTTGCACCTTTTCCGATATTATAAGAACCATCTGCATTGTATGGATTGATCCAAGGATTCATGAAATACTTAGTTAAATTTGGATTACTAAAAGTACCCGAACCTTCTAAAATACCATCTTGTTTAGCTTCAGAAAAAGAGTTTGTTGTACTGAATTTAACAGATTCAGAAAGTTTTCTTGAAACTGACAAAGTACCCGTAAAACGTTTGAATTCTCCACCAATAACAGTAGCTTCTGTTTTGTTGTAACCAACAGATGCATTGAAAGTAGTTTTATCATCACCTGCCGAAACAGAAAAGTTAGTGTTTTGAACTACGGCACTCTTATTTCTTAACAATTCACCCCAATTATAACTTTTACCATTCCAGTCGCCTAAACTTCCAAAACTTCCATCTACACCTTGTCCTGCAGGAGTATTTAATAACCAATTTTCAGCACCAGCTCTATTAAAATTATTGGCTACACCATAACTATTAAAAGCAGCATCTAAATATAGTTCTTTTCTTTGATCACCTGTTAAAGGTTTTCTACCATCTACAGCATTTTTTTGAAATCCAATAGAGTTACTGAAAACAAAAGCGGGTTTACCAATTTTTCCTTTTTTAGTTGTAATTACAATTACACCATTAGAACCTCTAGCACCATACGCAGCAGTTGCAGAAGCATCCTTCAAAACTGTCATAGTCTCAATATCATTACTATTCAAAGTAGCTAAAACTGAAAATGAAGAAGAAGTAGCAGCATCACCATTAGTTCTGTTATCATTTGCTCCAGAAAAATCTCCACTTATAACTGGCACACCATCAATTACATATAAAGGCTGATTATTCGCAGAAATAGAACCTATACCTCTAATACGAATATCTTGAACAGAACCTGGAGTTCCAGATGAACTAGAAATTTGCAAACCTGCTACTTTACCTTGTAAAGCCTGATCAACAGAAACAGTTGGAACACCACTTAAAGAACTTCCAGAAAGTTGTTTAGAACTCCCAGTCATATTGCTTTTAGATTTAGAAACATATCCCATCACAACAACTTCTTCCATTTGTTGAGCGCTTGCTCCCATTTTCACATTTACAACATTAGATGTCCCAATTGTTACAGATGAATTATTCATCCCAGTAAATGAGAATGCTAAAACTTCTCCAGCTTTAGCTTTAATAGAATAACTTCCAGTAAAATCAGTTTGAACTGATCTATTTGTACCCTTAACAATAACATTCACACCAGGAATTGGTCCTGTAGCGTCTGAAACAACACCAGAAACAGTTTTTTCTTGTGCAAAAGAAAACTGCATAGACAACGCTAATAATAGCGTAAAAATCCATTTGAATTTTAATCTCATATTAATTTATTTGAATTAGTTATGCCACAAAAATGCTAATTTTTTCTTAAACATTCTAATACCTATAAGGCATAAAAACAATAATTAACATTCACAAAAGAATAATTAAACACATATCATAATTCAATAGATAATATGCAATATTTTATAATTAAAAAAAGAAAAAAAGAAAAAATATTTTATTCAAAATTTAATAGAAATACACTAAAACCGGAGATGAATGTTATTGTTAAGTTAATTTTACATCAATAAAAGATGATTATGATAGTTGTTTTTTAAACAAAAGACTAAAACTAATAATAGAGAGTTAACACAATAATTGATTGTGCGAATTAAAACAAAAAAACACGTTATTTGTACCAAAAACCGCATCATGTTAAGTCCTTTTTTTCATACACAAACCCTAGAATCGGGCACTGATGAAGCTGGCCGAGGTTGTCTTGCTGGACCAGTTACTGCAGCAGCAGTGATACTGCCCGATAATTTTACTAATACAATCCTGAATGATAGTAAACAATTATCAGAGAAAGTCAGAGAGCAATTACGTCCAATAATCGAACTTCAGGCTATAACATTTGCAGTAACTCATCTAGAACCACTAGAAATTGATTCTATAAACATATTGAACGCCTCTATTAAAGCGATGCAGGAATGCGTTTTAAAACTTACACCACAACCAAATTACATTATCGTCGATGGAAATAGTCCTTTTATAAATAAGAAAGGAATTAAAAATAGTAGTGGAAAAATATTTACAGCAACCGAAATTGGGATTCTTACTTCTATACCCAGCACTAGTATTGTAAAAGGAGACTCCAAATTTATGAGTATTGCAGCAGCTTCCGTTTTAGCAAAAACCTATCGGGACGAATATATGAATAAAATTCATGAGGAATTCCCAATGTACAATTGGAAGAAAAACAAAGGGTATCCTACTAAAGAACATCGCGAAGCAATTAGAAAATATGGCGTAACAAAATACCACAGAATGAGTTTTAGACTATTACCGGAGCAGTTAAAACTTGATTTATAAAACAAACTAACTATTTTGGATTGTAGAATAATATCAAACAAAAAACTTTAAATTTTTACTGAAATTCAGCTGCAAATAATTCAGTAAAATGTTTCAAGATTTTTTCCTTCACCTCCACTTCGTTTACTTTTTCAACGCCAAGTTCTACATTCAAAGAAGTAACTGCTTTGCCGCGTATCCCACACGGAATTATATTATCAAAATAACCTAAATCAGCATTCACGTTTAAAGCAAATCCGTGCATGGTTACCCAACGGGAAGCACGAACACCCATAGCACAAATTTTTCTAGCAAATGGTGATCCTACGCCGAGCCAAACTCCGGTTTCTCCTTCGCTTCTACCAGAAGATATTCCGTATTCTTGCAACGTTAAAATAATGGCTTCTTCTAGAAAACGTAAATATTTATGAATATCGGTAAAAAAATTTTCTAAATCCAGAATAGGATACCCTACAATTTGTCCTGGTCCGTGATACGTAATATCACCACCACGATTAATTTTATAAAAAGTAGCACCTTTTGCTTCGAGCTGTTTTTCGGATAATAATAAATTACTCAAGTCACCACTTTTTCCTAAAGTATAAACGTGTGGATGCTCGACAAACAAAAAATAATTTGGAGTAGGAAGATTTAGTTCTTCTCGCCTATTTCTAATTTTTAAATCAACAATTTCTTTAAACAAATCTTCTTGGTATTCCCAAGTTGCTTTATAGTCTTTATTTCCTAAATCTTGAAGTTGTATTGTTTTATTCATTTGTCATTTCGGAGAACGTTTTAATCTTTTCCGTTCGCTTATTGGTGAGTTGCAAAAATACAATTAATTATTTTGTTTTGCCACGAAGTCACAAAAACGCAAATCTAAATTCACCATAAATTTATTTAAAAAAACAATTAACATTAAAACAGAAACAGAAAAACTTAAAAGATGTTTTTGCTATTCTAAAATTACTTCAAGCGATGTAATTTCTGGATTTTGCAAACAATCTGCCACAAGGAACTGTATCGTTAACGCCCGTTTATCTTCGCTAATTTTTGAAGTTGAATTAGAAACTGATTTTATTTTTCTTGGAAAATAATATTTTAAAGTATAGGGTTGATTAATTTTGTAGGCAGCTAGTTGCTTTGTCAATGCTAAAATTCGAGCTTGCTGCTTTTTTAATTCCAATGGATCACTGATAACTACTATTCGTTTAAAAATAGTCCCGTCAAAAGCATAACTTACATTATAGTAATGTTCTTCGGCTGATAAAGCGTAATTGTGTTGTAAATCATCAGCATACTCCTCTGTTTTGTATAAATCTGGAACAGCTTCAATTTTTTCAAATTTTTGAGAAATTGTAGTTCGAAATTCTTTATCATAAGAACTTTTTTTGATATGAACTGTAACATCTTCGAATTTATTAAAAATTTCTTTTTCTGCTAGTGGCAGTTTATAAAAATTCTCAGAATATTTCATAATATATTCCTTAAAAACATAAGTAGTATCTATAAACTTATCCTCCTTCGAATAATCTTGACCTACTAATTGCATATAGCTTGGCTCGTCGCGGAGTGTCATTGTTTCTATTGTTCCGCTTCCATCTGAGTTGATATGAATAGTTTCGGTTACTTGACAAGAACACAGTATTAAAATCGAAATAAGGCAACAAAATTGTTTCATTTAATATCTTTTTTGAAAAACATAGCACTTATCAAATATAATTAAATTCTGACGATAAACAACAATTACAATTTTATACATCTGTTTAAGTTTTAAATTTTAGAAATTTTAA
>CBDUEE010000069.1:0-12666 GCA_965366105.1 uncultured Flavobacterium sp.
GCCTTATTTAATTGGAGCAGCGGAAAAGATTCTGCTTTAGCATTATACAAAGTACTACAAAATCCCGACTTTGAAATCTCTTGTTTACTGACGAGTGTAAACCAAGAGTTTCAGCGTATTTCGATGCATGGTGTGCGGGTTTCACTTTTAGAACAACAAGCAGAAAGTCTTGGAATACCGCTTGAAATCATGCAAATTCCCGAAATACCGACTATGGAAGCCTATGAAAATGTGATGATCGAAACATTAATAAAGTTGAAAAACAAAGGCATAACACATTCTATTTTTGGAGATATCTTATTGGAGGATTTACGTAAATATAGAGAAGAGCAATTGTCCAAAATAGGATTTGAGGCTGTTTTTCCGCTCTGGCAAATTCCTACAATAGATTTAATTCAAGAATTTATTGGTTTAGGATTTAAGACGATTGTAGTTTGTGTAAATGAACGCTTTTTAGATAAAAGTTTTGTAGGTCGTGTGATTGATCAGAATTTTATTAATGATTTACCAGAAAACGTAGATGTTTGTGGAGAAAATGGCGAATTTCATACATTTACTTTTGATGGACCTATTTTCTCAAAACCAATTGATTTCGAAATTGGAGAAATTGTATATCGAAAATATGAAAAACCAAAACAAGAAAATTCTTCTAATACTGCTTGCAATACTAATACTTCTGATGCTTTTGACTTTGGATTCTGGTATTGTGATTTAATACCAAAATAAATTTTCACAAGGATTATTATCCTGTTGGGAGCATTCCAGCATTGGAGAGCAAATTAGTTGAGAAGCTTATAGCCTCACTAATTAAACTAAAAATTTTAAAAGAAATGGATGAGGAAATTATCTTTCTTCATACATTTTAAGCAATTGAGTAACTGTATTCCAATTTCTAATCGTAGCAATTACATTCAACTTTTTCTCGATGTATTTCTGATCAAAACGTGTTTTTCCAGCTCCAACAGCATATTTAATGAAAATTTTATTGCCATCAATACTCGCTTCATCAGGTTTAAATTGACTAATTCTCAAATCATTCATACTTGTACTAGACAAAGTAGTCGAAATAAAAGCAACATATAATTTTTTAGGATCTAATTCTTTCTCTTTCAGGAATGTATTGTTTTTAAAACAAGCTTCCAAATCTTCTTTACCGATAACAACAACTGGCACTTCATGACCGAAAACTTTAAAAATTTCTTGCTTTATTTTGAACCCAACAGCGGCGGAATTTTCTTCTTCAGTATCTACAAAAACATTTCCAGACTGAATATAAGTTACCACATTTTGAAAACCTATACCTTCTAAAGTTGTTTTTAGTGCTTCCATTTTTATCATACTGTGCCCGGAAACATTGATACCACGAAGTAATGCGAGATGAGTCTTCATTTTTAAATTTTATTTTTGCAAAGGTATTGCGATTAAATAGATAAATACTAATTGGTTGGGTTTAATAATTAAAACGTCTGTTAAAGGTTTTTTTTCAAGTATTATAGAATCGAAAAAGTCTTACTATTATTCACAATTAGAAATGAACCGTATTTAGTACAGTTTTAAAACCTAATTACAACCAATATGTTTAGATTAATTATTCACGTAAATCATTTACTCCACCTTACTTTCCTCTTTTCTCATATCTAAATAGGATTTCATAAATGCGACAGCAATTACCAATCGGAACAAGCGGTATACCCAGATATTAACTTCCCAAAACAATATTTTTTGTGTTGTTGCTGTATCAAACAAAGAATAAATGAAAGAGATTAAAAATAAAATTGCTAATATTAGATAGATTCTTTTTGATATTTTCATAAAAAGATAAATGTGATTAATTCTGTTTTTTGGTATTACTGAGATATTATTGTTAGGGGTGTAATTAATTATCTTAAAATAATATTCAAGTAAAATTATTTTAAATTTTGCAACTAAAAAAATTATATCTAAAATTTTCTTATTTATCCATGTATCATAATGATTGCTAGGCTACTGCTTCATATTTTTTTATATTGTACACAGTAGGTTAATTATAGCGCGGCTTTATCAAAATTTTATTTGTCAACTTTATTTATTAATAAAAGTGTTCTTTTACAGTTCACCATAGAAAATAAAATCAAAAAGCCTAAACCAAAACTGTGTTTTGATCTAGGCTTTTTGATATAAAACATAATATAAAGTAAACTGTTATATTGAAATTTAAAGATTATTTAAACTCAATTAAAAAATCTTCTTTTGGTGTTCTTACTTTTTTCATAGGAGCAATCCAGTCCATTGGTGTATCGGCATAACCTACGTACATTAAAGAAACACTTTTCAATCCTAATTTTTCTAATTCTAATATTTCATCAACCACTTTATTATCAAATCCTTCTACAGGTGTGCTGTCTACTTTTAATTCTGCGGCTTGAGCCAAAGCAAGTCCCAAAGCAATATAAGTTTGTCTTGCAATGTGAGCAAAGTTTTCTTCAGCGGATTGATCTAGATAAATTTTCTTCAACATGTCGGTATAACTACCAAAACGACCTCTCTCTAAACCACGCTCATCTGTTGTGTAGTCGTACACTTTATCAATGCGCTCTTTAGTGTAGCGGTCCCAAGCAGCAAAAATCACTACATGAGAACAATCTCTCATACATTCTGGATTTAATGCGCCTTTCACTAATTTCTCTTTTAATTCTTGATTTTCAATTACAAGCACTTTAAAAGGTTGTAATCCTGAAGAAGTCGGTGCCAAACGAGCCGCTTCTACAATTTTATCTATATTTTCTTTGCTTACTTTTTTAGTAGCATCGTATGCTTTTACAGCATGTCTCCAATTTAAATCTTCTAGTAAAGCCATTTTTGTATTTCTATCTTTTATATAATTCAATTAATTGTTTGAAACTGTCAATTCAACAGGCATGTTCCCTCTCGTAGCATTTGAATAGGGACAAACTTGGTGTGCTTTTTCGATCAAAGATTGCGCAACCTCTATCGTTACTCCCGGAATATTGGCGTGGAGTTCCGCTTCTAATCCGAAACCTCCAGCATCATTTTGACCGATACTCACTTTTGCCGTTACCGTTGTTTCACCCGTTTGGATGTTTTCTTTTTTTATAACCAAATTCAAAGCACTATCAAAACAAGCTGAATAGCCTGCTGCAAAAAGCATTTCTGGATTAGCATAATCATCATTTGCTCCGCCTAAAGCTTTTGGATGTCTCACCTGGACAGCTACAATTCCATTTTCGCTGCTTACTTGTCCGTTTCTACCTCCTGTTGCTGTAGCTTTTGTGGTATACAATGTTTTCATCTTTATTTATCTAATATTTTAGTAATTATATTTTTTAATACTGCCAAATCCTCTACTGATACATTCATTGCTTGCATCAACTGTTCCGGAATACAAGCTGCTTTTTCCTTCAGCATCCTACCTTTTTCGGTTAATGTAATATTGACAATTCGCTGATCAATAGTACTTCTAACTCGACTAACAAAAGCCTTGTGTTCCATACGTTTCAATAATGGAGTGAGCGTGCCACTATCTAATTTTAGCTTTTCACCAAGCTGATTCACCGTTTGGTTTTCCTGTTCCCACAAAACAAGCATGACGAGGTATTGTGGATAGGTTAATTGTAGTCCTTCTAGAAAAGGTCGGTACTTATTGATTATTTCCTTTGCAAACACATAAACCGGAAAACAAACTTGCTCACTAATATTAAGTTGATTTTTCATAGATTCAATTTGAAGCGACAAAGATAAATATAATTAAATTGCGCACAATTTAATTGTTTAAAATTAATACTAATTTAACTGTTGTTATATATTAGTAAGTAGCTTTTTAAGTTCTAATTTTTTGCACAACCAGCCGCTTTTTTTAGCCTTGATAGCAGTGAAAAGCCTTTGAGAGGCTAAAACTATTTTTTTCTAGTTGGTGTAGAGCGACCACAGGAAGCTCCTACACCAACATAGAAAAAAGGTTTGAGCCCGCAAAGCTTGTAACGAATAGCAAGAATTGCTCCTTATAATAATGCTTTTTTTACAGCTCTAAATCTTACTATGCAATAAATCATTTTTTTGAATAGTGTTAAACATATTAATATTTATTTCTCTATTTTTAAAATTACAAACAAAAAACTACCTTCGCTTTTAGAAAGAAAATAGACTCGAAAATCTAAATTATAAAATCTGCAGTATAAATTCTAATACCCAATAATGTCTAACAACCTCCTACTAACACCCATAGAATTCTTGAAAGGCGTTGGCCCCAATCGGGGCGAATTGCTACGCAAGGAGTTGGGAATTTATAAGTATGCGGATTTGGTTAATTTTTTTCCAAATAGATATATCGATAGAACCCGCTATTATAAAATAAACGAACTGCAGAATAATGGCGCTGAAGTTCAGATTATTGGCAAAATAATAAACATTAAAACAGTTGAATTTGGTAAAAACCAAAAACGATTGGTAGCGACTTTTGTAGACGACACAGGACAAATGGAACTGGTTTGGTTTCAAGGCCATAAGTGGATTCGCGAGAGTTTAAAGATAAATGAAGTTTGTGTAATTTTTGGAAAATGTACTTCTTTTGGAAACACCTTCAATATGGCACATCCAGAAATAGAATTAATGACCGAGCATAAACAAAGTCTTCGATCAGCTATGCAACCCGTGTATCCATCGACAGAAACTTTAACGAATCGAGGCGTTTCAAATAAGGTTATTAATAAAATGATGCAACAATTGTTTCTGGAAACGCAAACATTATTCAACGAAACTTTACCTGATTATTTAATAGCCGAATTAAAACTGATTTCAAAAAAAGAAGCCTTATTCAACATTCATTTTCCTAAAAGTACTGAAGTTTTAGCGAAAGCTAAATTCCGATTAATATTTGAAGAATTGTTCTTTATCCAATTGCAGTTAATCACTAAAAACCTCATACAAAAACATAAAATAAAAGGACATCCATTTACTAAAGTGGGTGACTATTTTAATAATTTTTATCAAAATCATTTGCCTTTTCAACTCACTAATGCACAAAAAAGAGTGATCAAGGAAATAAGAACTGACATGGGTAGCAATGCACAAATGAACCGATTGTTACAAGGAGATGTAGGTTCTGGCAAAACTATTGTGGCATTTATGAGTATGCTTTTGGCGCTAGATAATGGCTTTCAAGCTTGCTTAATGGCACCTACAGAAATATTGGCAAACCAGCACTTTATTGGTTTATCTGAGTTGGCACAAACTGTAAATATTAATATTCGAATTCTTACGGGTTCTACTAGAATTGCCCAGCGCAGAATAATTCATGAAGAACTGGAAAACGGAACTTTAGACATTCTTATTGGAACTCATGCTTTAATAGAAGATAAAGTAAAATTTAAAAATTTAGGGCTCGCAGTAATTGATGAACAACACCGTTTTGGAGTAGAACAACGTTCTAAATTGTGGAAAAAAAATACGATTCCACCGCACGTTTTGGTAATGACCGCCACTCCTATTCCAAGAACTTTAGCGATGAGTTTGTATGGTGATTTAGACATTTCAGTAATCGACGAATTACCTCCAGGAAGAAAACCGATTCAGACGGTACATCGCTTTGACAGCAACCGCTTGAAAGTTTGGAAATTTCTTAGAGATGAAATTGCTTTGGGCCGACAGATCTATATTGTTTATCCTTTGATTCAAGAATCGGAGAAAATGGATTATAAAGATTTAATGGATGGTTACGAAAGTATATCAAGAGATTTTCCGTTACCACATTATTCTATTTCTATTTTGCACGGAAAGATGAAACCAGCGGATAAAGATGCGGAAATGAAACGCTTTTCTGAAGGTAAAACTAATATTATGGTAGCTACAACTGTAATTGAAGTAGGAGTAAATGTCCCGAATGCAAGTGTAATGATTATCGAAAGTGCGGAACGTTTTGGATTGTCACAACTCCATCAATTGCGTGGTCGTGTAGGACGTGGTGCTGAACAAAGTTATTGCATACTGATGACAAGCCATAAAATGAGTTCCGATAGCAAAACCCGTATGGAAACGATGGTACGAACTAATGATGGTTTCGAAATTGCCGAAGTCGACTTAAAGCTTCGTGGTCCAGGAAATCTTATGGGAACCCAACAAAGCGGTGTGCTAAATCTTCAAATTGCTGATTTAGTTCGGGATAGAGATACTCTAGCATTAGCCAGAAATTATGCTTTGAAATTATTAAAGCAAGATCCAGAAATGCAAAAACCAGAACACTCCTCCTTACGAGCTATTTATATCGAAATGACAAAAAAGAAAAATATCTGGAATTACATTAGTTAATTTTTTTTGCATCATCTTTAAACCTATTTAATTTTCTATATTCTTATTTAATTAGTAATTTAATAACTTCAAGCTTCTTTATTTATGTTTTTATTAATATTTGTATGTACAAACGTTAAATAATAATTAACATATTCATTTTTTCCATTTCTAAAACCTAAATTTGTTTTTTTACTAAAATTATTGATACATAATCTTACTTTATATCTTAAATATGAAAATTAAATACATAGTTTACACCTTATTAACCATCGGAATCATTGGCTTTATTGGTTACAGAATTAATTCTAACAGCAATAAAAGCGGAGATTCAAAAAATCAAAAAGGTAAATCAAAATCGACAAGTGTAAACGGAATTGTAGTTAAATATCAAACTTTCGATAATAATTTAGCACTTTCTGGTTCTATTGAAGCCAATGAGCAAGTCGAAATTCGCAGTGAAGTTTCGGGAATTGTAGAAGGAATTTATTTTCAAGAAGGTAGCTATGTAAACAAAGGACAATTACTTTTTAAAGTAAATGATATTGAACTAAGAGCGCAATTAAGACAAACTTCAACCAAAGAAGGATTGGCTTCAGAAAATGAAAGAAGGGCAAAATTGTTACTTCAAAAAGAAGCTATTAGTCAAGAAGAATATGATTTGGCACGCGCAGATTTAAAATCGGCACAAGCCCAAAGTCAATTAATACAAGCACAAATTGCAAAAACATCAGTAAGAGCCCCTTTTTCGGGCAAAATTGGTTTGCGTTCTATTTCTCCAGGTACGTATATCACTCCAGCGATTTTAGTCACAAAATTAGTCAATACAGGAAAATTGAAAATTACTTTTTCTATTCCCGAAAAATATGCTAGTCAAGTTAAAACAAATACTACCATAACATTTAAGGTTGCTGGTTTTGAAGATCGTTATACTGCTAAAGTATACGCAATCGAACCAGAAATAGCCGTTGCTACAAGAACTTTGCAGGTTCGAGCTATTGCCGAAAATAAAGATGGAAAATTATTACCAGGAACTTTTGCCGATGTAGAATTACCATTGGCTATTATAAAAGACGCTATTGTTGTTCCTACAGAAGCTATTATCCCAGTGCAAAATGGAAAAAAAATATTCATTTCTAGCAATGGTCTAGCCAAAGAATTGATGATAGAAACAGCGACGAGAACAGAAACTTCTGTATTAGTCCTTTCAGGTCTAAAAGAAGGTGATACTGTTATCACAAATGGCGTGATGTCACTAAAAAATGAGGATCCTGTAATTGTAAAAATTAAATAAATTCTGCTATTAATTCTATTTAAAATCTAAAAGCAGCAATAAAAATCTAAAATATAAATGAGTTTATCAACTACAAGTATTAGAAGACCAGTAATGACCATAGTGATCAATTTGGCCATTGTGTTATTCGGAATTATAGGTTATACTTTTCTCGGAGTTCGAGAATTCCCATCGATTGATCCTGCGCAAGTTTCTATCCGTACGAATTATGCTGGTGCAAATGCTGATATTATTGAATCCCAAATTACAGAACCTTTAGAAAAAGCCATCAACTCAATTGACGGAATTCGTAATGTCACTTCTTCCAGTGCGCAAGGAAGCAGCAATATTACGATCGAATTTAATCTGGATAAAAACCTGGAAGATGCTGCCAATGATGTTCGTGATAAAGTGTCGCAAGCTGTACGAAATCTTCCTCAAGATATAGATTCGCCTCCCGTTGTATCTAAGGCTGATGCTAATGGTGACGCAATTATTTCGATGACCGTTCAAAGTGATACCAGAAATGCATTAGAACTTAGTGATTATGCCGAAAATGTAATTTCACAACGATTAGAAACAATTCCCGGCGTAAGTGGTGTCCAAATTTGGGGACAAAAAAGATACGCGATGCGCTTGTGGATTGATCCAATAAAATTATCTGCTTATGGTTGCACAGTCGCTGAAGTACGAAATGCACTAATTAAACAAAATGTTGAGTTACCTTCTGGAAAATTAACAGGTGCAAACACGGAGTTGACCGTAAAAACTGTGGGTAATCTTTCTACAGCAGAAGAATTTAATAATATTATCATTCGTTCTGATGGTGAAAAAATAGTTCGTTTAAGTGATATTGGAAGCGCTAGTATTGGTCCTGAAAATTTAGAAACAAAAATGACTCAATCCGGAACTCCATTAGTTGGTGTTGCTATTGTTCCTTTGCCTGGTGCTAATTATCTAGATATATCGAAAGAATTTTATAAAGTTTTTGAAGCCTTAAAAAAAGATTTACCTAAAGATATTAAACTGAATATTGCTATTGACAATACTATTTTTGTAAAAAGATCAGTTATTGAAGTGGCGGAAACTCTTGGAATTTCTATTGTTTTAGTAATCTTAATTATATTTTTGTTTTTTAGAGATTGGGCAATTGCTTTTAGACCTTTAATTGACATTCCTGTTTCCTTAATTGCTACTTTCTTTATCATGTGGCTTTTTGGATTCTCTATAAATGTTCTGACTTTGCTAGCGATTGTTCTAGCAACAGGACTTGTAGTTGATGATGGAATTGTGGTTACCGAAAATATTTTCAAAAAAGTAGAAGAAGGAATGACCCCAATTGAAGCTGCAATTAAGGGTTCCAATGAAATATTTTATGCTGTAATTTCTATTTCCGTAACCTTGGCAGCGGTATTTTTACCCGTTATTTTCCTAGAAGGATTTGTTGGTCGACTCTTTCGAGAATTTGGCGTCGTCATTGGTGCGGCAGTACTAATTTCTGCCTTTGTTTCATTGACGCTGACACCAATGTTGAACGCCTATTTAATGAAGAGTGGCGAACAAAAAAAATCTAACTTCTATATTAAAACGGAGCCTTACTTTCAAAAATTAAATAAAGGATATGCTGACTCATTAACTAAGTTTATGAAAAGGAAATGGTTGAGTTTCCCTATTCTTTTCGTATGTTTTGGATTGATTTATTTGTTTTTTAATTTATTACAAAAAGAAACGGCTCCTTATGATGATCGAAGCGGATTTGTAATGCGTATGACTACTCCAGAAGGTTCATCTTACGAATATACGGATCGTTTCATGCAGGAAATTTCAAAATTAGTAGATGATTCTATCCCTGGAAAAAAAGTGAGTTTGGTTATTACTTCACCTGGTTTTGGATCTTCATCCGTAAATAGTGGTTTTATTCGAGTATCTCTAGTAGAACCTAACGAACGAAAAGATTCGCAGAAAGAGATTGCAGAAAAGCTAACTAAATGGACAAAGCGCTACCCAGAAGCTAAAACATCTATTATTGAGCAACCAACTATTGCTGTTAATAGGCGTGGTGGTTTACCAATTCAATATATTATTCAGGCTCCAAATTTTGAAAAACTAAGAGAAAAAATTCCATTATTTATGGATGAGGCTGCTAAAAATGAAACCTTCTCCGTTACTGATGTCAATTTAAAGTTCAACAAACCGGAAATTAATGTAACGATTGATCGAGCGAAAGCCGAAAGTTTAGGAATTTCAGTAATTGATATTGCACAAACCTTGCAGCTTTCATTGAGTGGACAGCGTTTTGGTTATTTTATGAGAAACGGTAAACAGTATCAAGTCATTGGACAATTTGACCAAAAAGACCGTTCTAAGCCGTTGGATTTAACTTCAATGTTTGTCAAAAACAACAAAGGAGAATTAATCCAAATGGATAATGTTGTAAATGTAGAGGAACAAAGCAATCCGCCACAATTGTATCATAATAACAGATATTTGTCTGCAACTGTTTCCGCAGGTCTCGCTCCAGGCAAAAGCATAAGTGACGGAATTGATGCAATGAATGAAATAAAAGCTAAAGTACTAGACGATACTTTTACCACCGATTTAGGAGGAGAATCTAGAGATTTTGTAGAAAGTAGTTCGAATACAGCTTTTGCATTTGGATTAGCATTATTATTAATATTTTTAATTCTATCGGCACAATTTGAAAGTTTTATCGATCCATTTATAATTATTTTAACTGTTCCAATGGCGGTTGCTGGTGCTTTATTTTCGTTATGGTTGTTTGATCAAACTTGGAATATTTTTAGCCAAATTGGAACTGTAATGTTAATTGGTTTAGTAACCAAAAATGGAATTCTGATAGTCGAATTTGCCAATCAACTTCGAGAGCAAGGGAAACCAAAATTAGAAGCTATTTTAGAAGCTTCAGAAGCGAGACTTCGACCAATTCTAATGACGAGTTTAGCCATTTCATTAGGCGCATTGCCTATTGCGATGTCGTTTGGAGCGGCTTCTTCAAGTAGAATGGGAATGGGAGTTGTGATTGTAGGTGGAACTATATTCTCTTTGGTTTTGACTTTATTTGTTATTCCAGCTATGTATTTGATGTGGTCTAAAGCTCGAAAACATTATCCTGAATTTGATCGTATTGAAGAATACGAAAAAGATGTTAAATAATTAAAAGAAATTAGACGACACGAATTAAAGATCTTTATAAAAAAATCTATTCGTGTTCAAAAAATATAATTATGATAAATACCAAAATACTATTTCAAAGTTTGATTGTTTTATTCTTTTTTGTTGCCAAAACAAACGCACAAGAAGTATTAACTATAGAAAATGCAGTAAAAATTGCATTGGAAAATAATTACGAAATCAAGATTGCCTCCAATAATTCATTAATTAATAAAACAAATGTAACTACTGGAAATGCAGGAATGTTACCTAAAGCTACCGCTACAATTGTTGATAATAACGGATTACAAAACTTATCGCAAACGCGTGCTGATGGAACGGTGAATAAACTAGATAATGCAAAAAGTAGTAGTTTGAATTACGGAGTAGGTTTAGATTGGACGGTTTTTGATGGTTTTAAAATGTTTGCTAAACTGGACCAATTGAAAGAGTTACAAAAATTAGGAGAAGCACAATTAAAACTAACAATTATTACAAAAATTAGTGATGTAAATGCTACCTACTTTAATTTGGTTCAGCAACAACAGCAATTGGCAGCATTAGATACAACAATTGTTATATCAAACCAACGTTTGAATTTAGCGCAAAATAGATTCTCTATTGGTAAAGCATCAAAATTAGAAGTTTTGAATGCACAGGTTGATTTAAATACGGACAAAGTTGCCCTTTTGCGACAAAAAGAATTGTACGAAAATACAAAAATTCTATTGAATCAAATTCTGGCTAGAGATGCAAAAACTAATTTTAGCGTGGTGGATAATGTTACTGTTGATGGAAAATTGCTACTTCCTGAATTAACAGCATTAGCAGAAAAGCAAAACCCACAATTAGAAACCCAAATTATTTTTAAAAGAGTTGCCGAGTTACAATTAAAACAAATAAAAGGAACACGATATCCTACGGTTAAATTAAATACAGGTTACAATTTTTCTGATAGTAAATCAAGTCTTGGTTTTACAACACAATCATCAGCAAGAGGTTTAAATTATGGATTTAGTGCCTCCTTAAATCTTTTTGACGGATTTGCACAAAATCGAAATGAACAAATTGCTAAAATTCAAATCGAGAATTCAAAATTAGCTTTCGATCAACAAAGTCAGTTATTAAATTCAGAATTAGCCACTTCTTACCAAACTTATTTAACCAACTTAGAACTGATTGATTTAGAAGAAAAAAATGAAGCTATTGCCAATCAAAATTTGAATATCACTTTAGATAAATTTAGAATTGGAACAATAACAACTTTAGAATTTAGAACAGCACAACTGAATTATGTAAATGCGAAAGTGCGTTATAGTAATGCACAGTTTCAAGCTAAATTATCGGAAATTGCATTAAAAGAATTGGCTGGTACGATTTCGTTTTAAAAGTAAAAAATAAGTTTTAGTACTATTGAATCACTAAATTATTAAAATTCAATACAGCGAAAAAGTAGTTTTTTACATCTCTATTATTTATTTTATAAAACTTAATTATTTAAACGTAACAGAAAAATAATGCCTGTTTTGCTTAAATTCATACTGAACAGGGAATTCATAATAATCACATATTTTTTTAACAATTGCCAAACCTAATCCTGTAGATTGAATGGTGGTATTTTCTCGATAAAACCGTTGAAATAATTTATCAGGATGCAATAATGCTTGTTTGCCATAATTAGAAACTATTAATTGATCTTCATTCAAAATCACATTAATCTCCTGCCCTCCTACTGTATATTTCACAGCATTTGATAGTAGATTGTTACACAAAATCTCGGCTAAATGAGCATCCATAACAACAATCAAATCTGTTAGAGCAGTCATTGAAATTTCACTAAAACTTAATTCCTTAAAATTTTCAATTATATTATGTACTAAGGTATTAATGTTTATTTCTTCTATTTTAAAAAATTGATTATTATCTATTTTTGTGAGTAAAGT
>CBDUEE010000070.1:0-12638 GCA_965366105.1 uncultured Flavobacterium sp.
CTTCTATATCGTATATGACGTTGAACTTTGCTGCTAATTTCTTGGGATTAGATTCTGCTGCAACTCCTTTTGGCTTAAAAGCTATGGAAAGTTTGCAGGAAATTAATCCCGATAAAGACAAAGCGAGTGATGCCCAAATAATGTTTATGTGTTTGCATGCTTCGGGACTTACTTTGATTGCTACATCAATAATTGGATATCGAGCTGCTGCAAACGCTAGTAATCCTGCTGATGTAATGTTGCCGTGCATCATTACATCTTTTATTGGTACTATTGCAGCTTTTCTTATTGTAGGTATCAAACAAAAAATCAATTTTAAAAGTGCTTCTTTAGTAGCGGTTTTAATGGCTTTAATTGCCGGAATTATTGGTTTATTGATGTATGTGAATAATTTGGATTTAATAGGTAAAAATTATTTTACTTCAAATCTTTCTGCTTTAATATTAATTGGAATTATTGCTTTTACATTGATTTTTTCTTTTATTAAAGAAAAGGAATTTTCTAAAGCGAAGACCACAGTTTTTGATGCTTTTGTTGTTGGAGCAAATAATGGTGTAAAAACTGGAGTTACCATTTTCCCATATGTTTTGGGTATGTTGGTTGCTATTTCCTTATTTAGAAATAGTGGTTTATTTGAAATAATTAGCAATTGGATTGCCTTTATATTTTCTAATATGGGTGTCAATAAACAAATTACAGATGCTTTGCCAGTGGCTTTACTTCGTCCCTTTAGTTCAGCAGGTTCAAGAGGATTTCTGATCGATTCTATGAATACTTTTGGAGCGGATTCCTTAACGGCAAGATTGAGTAGTATTTTTCAGTGTAGTGCCGAAAGTACTTTTTATGTAATTGCAGTTTACTTTGGCTCTGTAAATATTAAAAACACACGTTATGCTCTAGGAACAATGCTTTTAGTAGATTTGATTTGTGTTATTACAGCAATCTTTGTGGCGACATGGTTTTTTTAGAAACAACCTTTTATTAAAAAAATAATATTATCAAATAAAAAAGCCACCTATTTCATATTATAAATGATATGAAATAGGTGGTTTTTATTTTTAGGAAGCTTTTTATCCAATAATCATTTCAGGAATTTCTCCTTCAATAATTAATTCCGCTTCAGTAGAAGCGATGATATGTTCAACAGTCACACCTGGAGCACGTTCTAAGAGCTTAAAGCCTTTTGAAGTAACTTCTAGAACAGCAAGCTCAGTAACTACTTTTTTAACGCATCCTACACCAGTTAATGGCAAAGTACATCTTTTAAGAATTTTAGATTCACCTGCTTTGTTCACATGCATCATGGCAACAATAATATTTTCGGCGGACGCTACTAAGTCCATTGCGCCACCCATTCCTTTTACCATTTTTCCTGGGATTTTCCAGTTTGCGATATCTCCGTTTTCTGCAACTTCCATTGCACCTAGAATTGTTAAATCAACTTTCTGACTGCGAATCATTCCGAAACTAAAAGCAGAATCAAAAAAACTGGCTCCAGGTAAAGTGGTGATGGTTTGTTTCCCAGCATTAATGATGTCAGCATCTTCCTCGCCCTCAAAAGGGAAAGGTCCCATTCCTAGCACACCATTTTCACTTTGAAACTCAACGTTTATTCCCTCAGGCACATAATTAGCTACCAAAGTTGGAATTCCGATTCCTAAATTTACATAATAGCGGTCTTTAACTTCTTTCGCTATGCGTTTTGCAATATCTATTTTATCTAAAGCCATGTTTTTAATGTGTCGATTAATGAATTAGTGAATTAGAAAATTGATTTTTATTATCTAATTAGCTTCTTTTCTGATTATCTAACTCTTACGGTTCTTTGCTCAATTCTTTTTTCAAACTTTTCACCTTTAAAAATACGCTGCACCATGATTCCTGGAATGTGTATTTCATTTGGATCAAGTGAACCAACGGGTAATAATTCTTCTACTTCGGCAATAGTTATCTTTGCAGCACCAGCCATGCAGGCGTTGAAATTTCTCGCTGTCCCTTTAAAAATAAGATTTCCTGCTTCGTCACCTTTCCATGCTTTGACGATCGAAAAATCAGCTTTAAAAGCCAATTCCATTACATGCATTTTTCCGTTAAATTCGCGTGTTTCTTTTCCTTCAGCTACTTCTGTTCCAAAACCTGCAGGTGTAAAAAAAGCGGGAATTCCAGCTTGAGCTGCACGACATTTTTCGGCTAAAGTTCCTTGCGGGGTTAACTCTACGTCTAATTCTCCGGAAAGCATTTGGCGTTCGAATTCAACATTTTCACCTACATAAGAGGAAATCATTTTTTTGATTTGGCGCTTTTGTAAAAGTAATCCAAGACCAAAATCATCTACTCCAGCATTGTTTGAAATACAGGTTAAATCAGTTGTTTCTTTTTTTACTAATTCAGCAATGCTATTCTCAGGAATCCCACATAATCCGAAACCTCCTAACATAATGGTCATTCCATCTTCAATTCCTTGAAGGGCTTCTTGAACGTTGTTTACTTTTTTGTTGATCATAAAAATGAGTTGCTAATGGTCTAGTTTTATTTTTGAAAGGATCTAATTATTTTTGAAATTACAGTTTTAAGGAGTTGAGTTTTATAAGTTTTACTCTAGCCCAGATAGAAGCGACATCCTTTATATCTCTTTGGGAAAGGAGATATAAAGATATAGCGAATAGCTGGAATAGCTCCTAAAAACTAATTCTACAATTCAAATTCTCCTGTATCTTCCTGTATATCTGTGGTGTCTTTTACTTTTGGAGCGGTATAACAATCTACTTTTATAGAAAGATTTGCGGGTCTTTCAAAGGGAGCTTTAGAAACTTTAAGTGCTGGATCAGCGTAGCAAAGTTTCATAAAATAACCCCAAACTGGTAGTGCTGCAGTAGCCCCTTGACCATAAGTGATGCTTTTGAAACGTGCCGAACGATCTTCGCAACCTACCCAAACTCCAGTGACAAGGTTAGGAACCATACCCATAAACCAACCATCGGATTGATTTTGTGTTGTTCCAGTTTTTCCTGCAATTGGATTTTTGAATTGGTAGGGATAACCCGTCCAACGATTGTCTCCATTACCACCTCCAGAGGTACGTAAACGATCTCCAGATCCGCCTTCAGTAACGCCTTCTAATAATTTGATTACGGCATACGCAATGTCTTTATTCAGTACGTCGTGAGATTCTGGGATGGGTTCGTATATTATAACACCACTTTTATCCTCGATTTTAGCTATAAATTGAGGCTTCATGTACACGCCTTGATTAGCAAATGTGCTGTAAGCAGCAACCATGTCCTCAACAGTAATCTCAACAGCACCTAATGCAATTGATGGTTGTAAAGGAATTTCAGATTTAACTCCTAATTTATGGGCTAAATCTACAACGGCTTCTGGGCCTACTTTATCCATTAATTTTGCTGATACGGTATTAATAGAATTAGCCAAACCACGTTTCAAGGTAACCATTCCGCGGTATCTATTGTCAGAATTTCTTGGTTCCCAATCTTCGGTAACATGGTGGCGTCCTTTGCGAATTATAAAAGGTCCATCGATGATAGAGTCACAAGGAGACATATTTAATTGTTCTATAGCAGTGGCATAAACAAATGGTTTGAAAGTCGAACCTACTTGTCTTGCTCCTTGTCCTACGTGATCGTATTGAAAATATTTGTAATTAATTCCACCAACCCAAGCTTTTACATTTCCTGTTTGTGGTTCCATTGCCATTAGTCCCGATTGCAGAAAATGTTTGTAATAGCGAATAGAATCCAGAGGAGTCATGATAGTGTCTTTTTCACCTTTCCAAGAAAACACAGTCATTTTTGTTTTTTCGCTAAATGATTTTATAATTTCTTCCTCACTTTTGTCCATTGATTTCATTACAGCCCATCGGTTGGATGATTTCATTGCCTGATTAATGATTTTTTGTGTTTCGGCTGAAGAAATATTAACAAAAGGAGCATTTTTATTATCCTTAGATTGTTTAAAGAATTCTTCTTGAAGGTTTGCCATATGCGCCGTAACTGCTTCTTCGGCATGCAATTGCATTCTAGAGTCTATCGTGGTATAGATTTTTAATCCGTCTTTGTAAATGTCATAATCGGAACCATCTGGTTTTTTGTTTTTCTCTGTCCATTTTTTCATGTAATCACGAAGGTATTCTCTAAAATAGGTAGCAGTTCCGTCTTTATGAGTTTCTAATTTAAAATTTAATTTAATGGGTAAACTCTGTAATTTTTCTTTTTCACTTTCGGTAATAATATCGCCTTTTTCCATTTGAGAAAGTACAACATTTCTTCTGTTTTTTACTCCTTGAGGATTTCGTATCGGATTGTATAAACCAGAGTTTTTGAACATTCCAACTAATATGGCCGATTCATCAATGGTTAAATCCTTAGGCTCTTTTGAAAAATAGGTTTTTGCAGCTGAACTTACTCCAACTGAGTTATTTCCAAAATCATAAACGTTACAATACATTGCAATAATTTCATTTTTAGTATATTGTCTTTCTAATCGGATAGCTATAATCCATTCTTTTATTTTTTGAACAATTCTAAAAGGCAAAAATTTTGAACCTTCACCGTGAAATAATTGTTTGGCAAGTTGTTGCGTCAATGTACTTGCACCACCGCTTGTTCCTAAACTAGAAATCGCTCTCAAAGTACCTCTTCCATCAATACCAGAGTGTTCATAAAAGCGTGCGTCTTCTGTAGCAACCAATGCCTGAACTAGATTTTTAGGCAAATCTGAATACTTTAGTTGCGATCTGTTTTTTTGGAAATATTTACCAATAACCACTCCATCTGATGAAATAATCTCGGTAGCTAAATTAGAATCTGGATTTTCTAAGTCTTCAAATGAAGGCATTGACCCAAAGATTCCCCAGGAAGCAAACAAGAAAAATAAACATACACTTCCTAAACCTATTAAGAATATTTTCCAAAATTTCTTTTGGTAAGAAGTAATGTCACTGTTACTACCTTTCGCTTGATTGTTGTTTTTTTTGATAGCCATAATACTATTTTATTCTTTTTTTTCTATTCTAAATCCCACTTCGGTAATTCCGTCTAAATCTTTTACACCAGGCACTTTACCGTTTTCTCTAACCGCTTGTTTGATGTGAACTTTATATTTTGAGCGAAATCTCACACTTTCCTTATAAAACAATTTGCTTTCTTTTAAATCAGAAAAACCATTCCCTAACATAGTTCCGTCTGGAGCTGCCATTTGGTATTCTAAAGTATCTACTTTTGTAAAACCATTTGGTAATTCTAATGCTACAATTAAAAACAAGTTGTTGTATTTGTAATTGTTATTTGCTCTTAAATTCACAAACAAATTATATCGTTTTGTTGAGTCGAGTTCTGGTAGATTAAAAGTTACAATGCTGTCTTTATGCCAAGCACTTCCAACAGATTTATACTCATCAAAAACTCTTTTTTTATCACATGAAGAAAAGAGTATCACAACCAATAGAACTAAAGCGCTATTTTTTATCCACATTTTTTGTAATAATTATAGGTTTTCTTGGCTCTGCAGGTTTTTTATCAACTGCAGCGGGGCGATTATTATTTGCCTGTTTGGTATTTGTTATTTTATTGTCTTTTACAGGTTTATTAGTATTTGCTACGATCGCATTTTCTCCAGCTGGTTTGCGTTTTTTATTTGGTTTTTTCTTTGCTTTTGGTTGGTCAAAACGAGTAAGGCTCTCTTGTCCCATAGCATTATTAAAGTTTTTCTCTACCTCAACCACAATTTCAATTGCAAAATCTTCAAGAGAAGAAACCTTGTTTTTTAGTTTGTTTTCAGCAACGATTTCTTTGACTTGGTCAATCTTCAACACATGCCAATTTGCGAAATTATTGGTGTAAGCAAACCACATTAATCCTTTGAAAATATCTTGTTTTTGACAAATTGCATCCCCTTTTTCGGTAACTAATTTAGTTTCAAAATCTGGGAAATCTTTCAATGCATCCATGTAAGTGTCTAACTCGTAGTTTAGACAACATTTTAATTTTCCACATTGTCCCGCTAATTTTTGTGGATTTAAAGATAACTGTTGGTAACGCGCTGCAGAGGTATTTACACTTCTAAAATCGGTTAACCAAGTAGAACAACACAATTCCCTTCCGCAAGAACCAATTCCGCCCAAGCGCGCTGCTTCCTGACGAAAACCTACTTGTTTCATTTCGATTCTAGTGCTGAATTCCTTTGCGAAATCTTTGATTAAAGCACGAAAGTCAATTCGGTCATTTGCAGTATAATAGAAAGTAGCTTTACTTCCATCTCCTTGAAATTCAATGTCAGAGATTTTCATTTCTAGTTTCTGAGCAATCGCTAATTCACGCGCTCTTACTTTCATTGGCTCTTCTTTATCACGAGCAACGGACCAAATATCGATGTCTTTTTGAGATGCTTTTCTGTATATTTTAGGAACTTCATTACTTAAATGATTGACCCCTTTTTTCTTCATTTGAATTTTTACTAATTCGCCTGTCAAAGTTACAATTCCTATATCATGACCTGGAGAAGCAACCGTGGCTACGATGTCTCCCATGCTCAATGTTAATTTCTCTGTATTGCGATAAAATTCTTTTCTTCCATTTTTAAAACGTACTTCAACACAGTCAAATGGAGCGTCACCATTAGGTAAACTCATATTAGAAAGCCAATCGAAAACAGTCAATTTATTGCAGCTATCGGTGCCGCAAGTCCCATTATTTTTACAACCCTTAGGTGAACCACCATCAGAAGTTGAACAACTTGTACATGCCATAATTTTATATGTAGTGTTGTGACTGGCACAACTTAAGTTCTTAAAACGATTAAGTTGTAAAGATAGTATTTTTTAATTTTATGTTACAACGATTGGAATTGTATGAAAATGATAAATTTTTATTAAAAAAACCCATTGCGATTTTTGTCGAAATGGGTTTTTTAATTGAATTAAATTATTTCTGTTGCTTTCTCTCTACGGTATTTTAGAGATTGTATTTATTTTTATTTATCCCACCAAACCGGAGTTATCATCGACTTGAAATTTGCACTATAAACAGCTGAATTAGTGCTTTTTTCAGAATTTGGATATACAAATCTTCTAATCCAATTACCACCATTGTTAGGATCTGTATTTTTTGGTAGTTTTAAACCAACAAAAACATTTGGTGAAAAATTATATCTTCTGTAATCTGTGAACGTTTCAGGATTTAGATATAATGCGATAAATTTCTGTCTCATGATATCCTTTAACGCTAAAGCAGCTGCTCCTTTAGCAATTGATGCATCAGTAACGTAAGCAGTTTTCAATGCAGTTGTAACACCTAATTTATCCATATTAGCATTAATACCCGCAAGATAAGCAGTATTACCAGCAACGTTGGTTCCAACACTAGTTGCATTTCCACCTGCTAAGATGAAATTCGCTTCTGCTTCTATAAATTTTGCTTCTGCAAATGACATAATCACTAATGGTGAATTCGCTTTTGAGTAAAAGAAATCAACACCTATTTTAGCATTTGCACCGGGTTGTCCGGGAACATTTGCTCCAGTTCCATTTTCAATTCCATTGTAATTAGTAACTACCATTGGATCTGGATTTGTAGTCTGTGAAGCTGGATTCGGATATTTTCTAATGTCAACAATTGCTAATAATCTTGGATCCATCGTTACTGTGCTAAAAGGAAATGATTTTCCATTCATAGCATTTATCAATTGATTCGAAATTAAAAATGAAATGTTACCAGTGTTTAATCCTAACTGATTTGCGTACCAAGGATTTGTATTTACAGTGTTGTAAACTAATTGAAAATCATCTGCATTAGAGGTAAACCCTTTTGATAAACTTTCCAATGCTTTTGTAGCAGCTGTTCCAGCGTTTATTTTAGATAAGTGTAACTGATATCTCGCTTTAAAAGTATACGCAGCCTTAATCCATTTGTTAACGTCTCCGCCATAAATTAAATCTTCTTTACCCGGTTTATTAATTATTGAAGTATTAGGAGCCGATAGTTTTGCGATTGCATCTGTAAGTAATCCATCAATTGCTGCATATACAGATTCTTGAGAATCATATTTTGGATATGTAATTGTACCCCCTTGAGAAGCTTCAGTATAAGGAATATCTCCGTACAAATCAGTAGCTAAACCTATATTAATTGCTTTCAAAATTTGTGCAATTCCTAAGTAGTGTGAAGAATTTGTCGCGATTGCTTTGTCTTCTACCACTTTAATGTTAGATAAAGCTTTTACATAAGTGGTAAACCAATACGAATCCAAACCACTGAAATAATGCTTGTCAATATCTTGATTTGAAAGTGCTGATGAAATATGTTGACTCACCTGAGCAACACTTACTGAAGCAGAGTATTGAGCGTCAATGGTGTTTTGAATCGCAGGACTCAGTACATCTTTTAATGCTGTAGAATTAGTATCTATTGCGTCTGGAGGTGTGTTTACATCAAAATAACTATCGCTGCAACTTGTCACCAAGCTGGTCGTAACAAAAAGTGCTACTATTTTTAAAATATTTTTCATACTGTTATTTTTAATAAATTAAAATCCAAAATTAACACCAAAAGAGTACGATTGTGTTAGTGGAACGTTTAAACCTGTGAATCCATATACATTACTTCCTGAGCTAAACTGACTTCCTTCAGGATCAAAACCTCTAAATGGTGTCCATAGCAAGAAGTTACTTCCACTAACTGTAAATGAAGCAGTAGCAATGTTTAATTTACGGAGTAATTCTGAAGGTAAATTATATGATAAAGACACATTTCTTAATTTTAACCAAGAAGCATCTTGTACTAAAATTTCAGAAGCTCTGTTGTAGTTTTCATTACGGTAGTAACTGTTAGCATCTATTATTGCAGGAATGTCGTTTGTAACATAACCTCCAGAACCATTAGATTTAACACCGTCCAGAACTTTTTTAATATTTCTTTCTTCAGTGATTTTTAAAACACCGTTACGCAATCCGTTTCTTTGCCCAGAGTCAAAAGCGCTTCCACCTTCTTCATATTCGAACAAAAATGATAAATTAAAATTCTTGTAAGTAAAAGTATTGTTTAGTGTAGCAACCCAGTCTGGAAATGCATTAGCAACTTTAGAATATTCGAAATCACCTTTAGCCGTTTTCTTTAAAACTGGTAATTCATCAGCGCCTATCAATCTTTGACCATCAACTTGCGTCCAAGTATATCCATATAAAGATCCTGCTGCATCACCTACTTTAACTTGAGAAATTACACCTTGAAAACTGTCCATAAAAACAACATTTTCAAAGGGTAAAGAGGTTACTTCAGTGTCATAAGCTGTAAAGTTTGCAGTAGCAGTCCATTTTAAATCGCTAGTTTTTAATAGGTCTCCTGCAAGTGTTAACTCATGACCTTTTGTTTTTAACGAACCTGCATTACTCCAAATACTTGTTAATCCTGAAATTTGTGATACTGGAACTGCAATAATTTGGTCATCACTTTTTCTATCAAAATAAGTGTACTCTAATCGTATGCGGTTATTGTAAAACTTTAAATCAGTACCTACTTCTAGAGTCGTAACAATTTCTGGTCTAATGTTAGGGTCTGAAGCAATAGAACCAACAGAAATTCCACCAACACCATTAAACGGAGTTTCTGGTCTACTGTATCTTCCAATTCCGTAAGGAGGAATTTTTCCAACTTGTGCCCATGAAGCTCTTATTTTTCCTAATGATAATACATTTCTATCTTTATCAATTAAGTCATTAAATACAAAAGCAGCATTTGTAGAGTAATAATCAAAAGATCGATTTGCTTTAGGTAAAGTTGAAACTTCATCTCTTCTTGCAGTTGCACCTAAATAAATAATTTCTTTGAAATCAGCTTTTGCTTCACCAAAGTATCCAATGTTTCTTTGAACTTGTTCTCCTGTATTAGTTACAAATTTGTTTGTAGTATTTGAAATGTTGTCAAATCCTGAGATTAACAAACCTTCACCTCTTTGATTGCCATACGTATTTCTAGTATCAGAAATTTGTTGTCCGATCAAAAGATTAGTGCTAATGTCACCAAATTTTTTCGTCGCTGTAAATACTAAGTTTGAATTCAGACCTTTGAAATTAATAGTTTCATTTGTTATGAATCCTTTTACTCCGGTTCCAACATCTAAATCGTCTGGAACGTATCTATTTCTCAACTCAGAATAATTATCAATACTTGCTCGATAAACAACATTAAACCAAGAATTGGCTTGCCAGTTTAAGTCGGCACCAGCAATCCAACGATCCACATTGTCATTTAAGTTACTGATTTCAGCAAAATATCTTGGATTATCGATCGTTCCTTTTGTCCAGTTTCTTTGTTTTCCATCAACAGTCAAATAGTTGTTGATGTCAATAGATGGAGACCAGTATGCCATCGAACTCATGATCGATTTATCACCAGTATTAGCTCTAGTTCCACCAGAATTAGCGTACGTTACAGAAGTTCCAAGTTTCAAATTTTCTACTAATTTATAACCTCCATTAAACTTTAAAGGTTTTCTGTCGTAGCTTGTGTTTGGAACTGTTCCTTCATCTTTACTGGTAGATGCAGAAAGGTAGTAATTGATTTTTTCGTTTCCACCACTTACACTTACGTTTAAAGTGTGATTAACTCCGGTTTTGAAAAAATCTCTGTAAAAATCTCTAAATCGGATACTTGAATCATCAGCAGAAGAATATTTTGGCCCATTCGATTGAAATCCAGACGTAAATCCTGGGTAGTATGAAACTCCTCCAGGAACATTATCAGCATTATTACTCAAAACTCTAGGAACTAAAGTACGTGGGAAGGGAGAAGCTCCATTTCCTGCAGTTGTACCTTCTCTCCACGTTGATTGTAGTTCTGGATATTTGTTTACTTCACTAAACGAAACACTCGAAGAAACATTAACTTTTGTTTTGCCTTCTTTACCTTTTTTAGTAGTGATAATAATTACACCGTTACCAGCCAAAATACCATAAAGCGCTGTGGCTCCTGCACCTTTTAGAATCGAATAAGACTCGATGTCATTTGGATTAATATCTACTGAACGATTTGAAAAAGCAAATTGCTCGCTACTTCCGGCAGAATTTGAACCAATTGAAGGATTGATATTTCCTGTGAAAGTGGAATTGTTTACTGGATTACCATCAATAATGATTAACGGCTGATTATTACTTCCGGCGCTTAAAGAGGAAACACCTCTAATTAAAATATCAACTCCAGCACCAGCAGCACCAGATGTTTTGTTTACCGTAAGTCCAGAAATGCTTCCTTGCAAACTTTCTAAAGCATTTACTTGGCCAGGTCTTTCAATGTCTGCTGCTTTAATGGTTTGATTAGCAAATCCTAAAGACTTTGTTTTGCTCTGAACATTAAATGCAGTAATTACAACTTCATCCAGTTTGTTTTCTGCACCTTCTTTAAGGCTAATATTGATTGTATTACCAGTAACGGTAACTTCTTGATTGGCGAAACCTATGTAAGAAACTACTAAAACGCTTCCTTTTGAAGCCTTAATTTGAAAGTTCCCATCAAAATCTGTAGACACAACAGATTTAGTTCCTTTAATAGCGATGTTTGCTCCGGGTAATCCTATACCAAGATTGTCTGAAACTTTACCTTTAATAATACCTTCTTGGGCATACGTCATAAAAAACCCAAAAAAGAATAGTAAAAGAATTAAACTCTTTTTTTTCATATCGTTAAATTTTCTTATTTTAAGTAAATCTAACATTATTTTTAACACAAGTTTTGTATTTGCGGTTTAATTATAGAAAAATATTAAGTTTCTTTTACTGAGATAATTTTTACAGGACATGCTTTCGCAGCAAGTTCACAACTTTCTACAATGGTATGATCAGTTGATTTTAAAGTAAAAAAACCTTTGGCATTTAGGGAATGTATCAAAACCGATTTTCCATCTTTTTTAGACATTTGAAAATGCACTGGATCCATTTCTACACAGTAATTGCAGCCAATGCATTTGTCCCTTTGTAACGTTATAATAACCATTAGGCTTCCACAATTTTATATAATTTGTCTGACATTCTAATTCTAAATGGCATTTTCAAAGTGCAATCATCTCCTTTTGTTGCTTTTTCTCCAATAACGTCATTGACATGCATTTCTTCTATAATCATTTCCTGTGCGCCAGTACTTGGACCTGTTACTAAAATTTTATCACCAACTTTTATATCGTAAGCCTCAATTTTAAATTGTCCAACCTCAGCTTTTGGGAAATAATGCGTTCCTTTTCCAACATATACTTTTTTCTGAGTCGCCAAAGATCCCGAAACATCGCTCCATTCGCCTAATTCTTGTCCGAGATAATATCCTGACCAAAACCCTCGATTATAAACAGTGTTCAACGCTTCCATCCAAACTGCCACTTTTTCTTTTGTAAATGTGCCTTCATAATAGCTATCTATCGCTTCACGGTAGGTTTTTATTACAGTTGCCACATATTCTGGAGCACGACCGCGACCTTCAATTTTTAAAACCTGAATGCCAGAATCGATTACTTGATCTAAAAAATCAATGGTACATAAATCTTTTGGAGACATCATGTATTCGTTGTCCAATTCGATTTCGAAACCGGTTTCTTGATCGATAACTGTATATTTTTTGCGGCAATTTTGCTTGCAAGCACCA
>CBDUEE010000071.1:0-12638 GCA_965366105.1 uncultured Flavobacterium sp.
AAATGCAAGATGTAGTAACAACCTATACGGATTTGACAGGAAAACCAGAATTACCACCGCTTTGGGCGCTTGGTTATCATCAATGTAAATGGAGTTATTATCCTGAGAGTAATTTAAAAGAAGAAGCAATAACATCGGCTACTTTTTTTGATAATTGCACTCGGAATATTTTCTTTTCTAAATCTTCTTCACCTAAAATAGGAACTGCTTGATAGAACGAATTGTACTCGCGAACTAAGTCATACGTATAATTAGCTAGTAAAGCGGGACTATGATGTTGTGCCGCATTTTGAATCACTTCTGGAAACAACTCTAATTGCTTAACTAATTCTTTTTCTTTTTCGTGAAGTGTTGTTATTTCTGATTTATTTGTAAAATCGAAATTAGCCTTACGAATTATAGATTGAATTCTGGCGTAAGTATATTGAATAAATGGTCCTGTATTTCCAGCAAAATCAACAGATTCCTCTGGATTAAATAAGATTCGTTTTTTAGGATCTACTTTTAAAATGTAATATTTTAAAGCTCCAAGACCAATAGTATTATATAATTTTGCTTTTTCTTCAGCAGTATACGTATCTAATTTACCTAAATCTTCGGCAATTTTCTGAGCTGTATCGGTCATTTCTTGCATCAAATCATCGGCATCGACAACGGTTCCTTCACGACTTTTCATTTTACCCGAAGGTAAATCTACCATTCCGTAAGACAAATGAAATAAGTTTTTAGACCAATCAAAACCTAATTTTTTCAAGATTAAGAATAACACTTTAAAATGATAATCTTGCTCATTTCCTACGGTATAAACCATTCCTCCTACATCAGGAAAATCCTTTACACGCTGAATTGCGGTACCAATATCTTGCGTCATATAAACGGCTGTTCCGTCAGAACGCAATACAATTTTACGATCTAAACCTTCTTCGGTCAAATCGATCCAAACTGAACCATCTGGATCTTTCTCGAAAACACCTTTATCTAAACCGATTTGAACGACATCTTTTCCTAACAAATAAGTATTACTTTCGTAATAATAGGTATCAAAATCTACTCCTAAATTCTTGTAGCTAATAGCAAAACCATCATAAACCCATTGGTTCATCATTTTCCAAAGCGTAATTACAGCTTCATCTCCTGCTTCCCATTTCAAAAGCATTTCTTGCGCTTCTAAAATAATTGGCGCTTGCTTTTTAGCTTCGTCTTCCGTTTTTCCAGCGCTCATTAATTGCGCTATTTCTTCCTTATACGCTTTATCAAAAGCAACATAGTAATTCCCTACTAATTTATCTCCTTTCAGACCAGTTGATTCGGGAGTTTGTCCGTTACCGAATTTCTGCCAAGCCAACATCGACTTACAAATATGAATTCCTCTGTCATTAATGACTTGGGTTTTATATACTTTTTTACCTGATGCTTTTATAATTTCGGCAACAGAATATCCTAAAAGATTATTACGTACGTGACCTAAATGCAGTGGTTTATTAGTGTTTGGCGAAGAGTATTCAACCATAACTGCTTTATCCTCTGGATTAGGAGTTACAAAACCAAAGGACTCAATGTTTTTTATTTCATTAAAGAAATTTAAATAATAGTCATCCGAAATAACAATATTTAAAAATCCAGAAACCACATTAAAACGACTTACGGCTGCCAAATTTTCGACTAAATATGTTCCAATTTTATTACCTAATTCAACTGGATTACTTTTTACCAATTTCAGTAAAGGAAAAATTACCATGGTAATATCTCCTTCAAATTCTTTCCGAGTAGTTTGAAATTCAATTTTTTCAACAGTAACATCAAATAAAGCATTCACGGCTTTTTCAATAGCGGGCGTAAGAATCTGTGGTAATGTCATTTTGTGTACTTTTTTAAGGGTGCAAAGATAGTGATTCTGCGGGAATTTTAAAATTGAAGAATAAGATAATTTCCTATTCATTATGAGTTGTTTAGTTTTTATTTTCACCAAACAGATTTATTTTTCAAAAAAAATCTGTAACAAATAATAATTTATGCAGTCTTACTAAGTAACATTAAGTAATTATTTAATGGATTAAAGTTTAAACATCAATCAAATCACAATCAATCATGAAAATCAAATTAACACTAATTTGCTTTATTGCAACGCTCTTTTCGTTGCAGGCACAAACAGCTGTCAAACCAACACTTTTAGAAAACTCAGGAAGTATTTCAGGTAAGGTAATTGACCAAAAAACGAACGAACCTTTAGCTTATGTAAACATTACAATAAAGGAAAACAACAAAATTATTACGGGCGGAATTACCTCTGAAAAAGGATTGTTTCAAATCAAGAATTTAGCCTTAAAAGATTATGTGGTAGAGATTCAATTTATTGGATACAAAACCATCACAAAATCAGCAAAACTGACCGAGAATACTACTTTAAACTTAAACACCATTTCCCTTGAGGAAGATGCCATTGAACTAAAAGGAGTTTCAGTAATTAGCGAGCGTTCTACAATTGAACAAAAAATTGATAGAAAAGTAATTAATGTCGGAAAGGATCTTACGACTTCGGGAGCTACGGCTTCGGATATTATGAGTAACATTCCTTCTGTAAATGTTGATCAGGACGGAAAAATATCTTTGAGAGGAAATGAAAATGTTAGGATTTTAATAGATGGTCGTCCTAGCAATATTGATGCTGCACAATTACTAAAACAAATTCCTTCTACTTCTATTAAGAAAATTGAATTAATCACCAATCCAAGTGCAAAATATAATCCAGAGGGAATGTCAGGAATCATTAATATTGTTTTGCATAAAAATGCTAGTGATGGGTTTAATGCCAGTATAAATACGGGATTAACTTTTGCCAAAAAACCAAAAATTAATAGTTCTACTAACATGAACTATAGAACTGGAAAATTAAACTTTTTTGGAACTTACGGGAATAACTTTGGTAAAAAACTCAATGAGGGAAATATCCTGAGATTAGATGACCTTAGCAACCAACATCTTGATATCATCAATAACGATAAATCCCATTTGTTTAAAATTGGAATGGATTACTATATCAATGATAAAAACACCTTGTCAGTTTATACAAATCAAAACAAACAACTTGGAGATGCACAAATCGATGTTGCTATCACAAATCCTGATGCCTCCAAAAACCTATTTCAAAATTCTAAATATAAAGGGAATAACACTGACGGAACCTACAATTTAGCCTTTAAACATTTAACAAAAAAAGAAGGAGAATCATTAGATTTAGAAATCAATCACAGTATTTATTCGGGAGATGAAATTTCAAATTTTCGTACCGCTTTTACTAATCCTATAATTACTACTAGTAGCTATAGAGACAACATCAACGAAAAAAGACAAAACTCTATCGTTAACATTGATTATATAAACCCTTTGAACGAAAAAAGTAAATTGGAATTAGGTGCCGAAACTAGAATTGTTAGAACGGACAATAATTATGTTACTACAAACAGCGCTTTATCAAATTCTAATTATCAATATGATTTAGACATTAATTCGGCTTACGTAACTTTTGGACAAAAATTCAGTAAAATTGGTTATCAATTGGGTGCTCGTCTGGAAAGCTATAAAGTGAATGCAAAACTAAATAACACTGTTGCTTTCAAGGACGATTATATTACGGTATATCCATCAGCGTCGATGACGTATTCTCCTAGCGAGAAAGATCAATTTCAAATTAGTTATAGTCGCCGTGTAGACAGACCTAGTTTAGACCAAACCAAACCAATAAGAGAATTTAGTACTCCACGAATTACCTCTATTGGAAATCCCGAATTACAACCTCAATTTACGAATTCTGTCGAAGTAAATTATACAAAAACCATTAGTAAAGGATCGATCACTACAGGTGTTTTTGTGAGATCTATTAATAACGAAATTAACCGAATTATCTATCCAGACCCACAAAATCAAAACCAACAAATTCTAAGTTATGACAACTTTGATAATAATAGAGCGTATGGTTTTGAAGCCTCTTTAAATTATAAGATAAACAGTTGGTGGGATATTCAACCTGCTGTAGATTTCTCAAGCATTGCTCAAAAAGGATTGATTTCTGTTTACAATTCGACGTCAAATTCTTTTGACTTTGTAACAAAACAAGTTGATGCCGCTGCATTTAATGCTCGTTTTACAAGTAATTTTAAAGCCAATAAAAATCTTAGATTCCTTTTATTCGGTTTTTATAGATCGGGAGTTGATGGTGTTCAGTTTAATGGTAAGGAAATGTATAAAATTGATGCAGGTGGGCGTTACTCTTTCTTAAAAGACAAGGCAACCTTAAGCATTCGTTTTAATGATATTTTCGACACAATGAAAGCTGGTTTTAGCGGAGACAATCCGTATCCTCAAGTAGGACAATTCAGTTGGGAAAGCCAATCGGTTTATGTAGGTTTTAATTATATGTTTGGTGCAGGAAAAAACAAAAGTTTACAGCGCAAACAAAGAGACAACAATACTAAAGAAGGTGGCGGAGGAATGTTTTAATGAAAAATTAGAGAATTAGTTTTAATAGTTTCCAAAGAAAACCCGGAGTTTGCCAACTTCGGGTTTTTTTATGAAAAATATTTTTGCGAAAATTTTATTTTCAACGTTTAGCTTTGTTGTATTACACGATTTATACCCGTTCCATAACAGACCAAGAATGATTATAAAACACATTTAACTCTTCTTTAAAGTGAACAGTTCTACAGTATCTCTAATCCTAAATTTCAGGAAAGGGCATCAATAAAGTCATTAACTGCAACTTTAATTAAGCTATGTAACACAATAACTATTAGATTATAATTATTAACTTAATTTTAATTCTAAACTTTAAAAATCATCATAAACTACACATTTTCAATATTATAAATCTGTGAATATTGCAATCTATATCATTAATTCTATAACACTATTTTCTTAAAAAATCATGAACTTTATATTATTGTTATAATGTTTTTATGACATAAACAATAATATGATGAGAAATAATCTAGAATTAAAATTTTATCAAACTACAAATTACTCGTATACATTATAGAAATTAATAAAACTCCTGTCATTGCTTTAACAAAGATTGTAACATTGAGTAAAAAAGCAAGTTCTAGCAATCAAAAAAAGTAAATATCTTTTTTTGAAAGTTTAAGAATTAGCTAAATGCAACTAAATTAATGCCATTAATTATAAATGTGTTCGACTGTAATTTTCAAAAATTAACTATAAAATTAAAATGATATGAAAACCAAAATACAAATAGAAGAAGACATTATAAATATCACTGCTAAAATTAATGATGAATATCCAGAGCTTTCGAAATACGTTTCTGAAATGCCAGCAAACAATGCAGAAAACGCGGAGGTAAACATCAAAAATCTAGAAAATTATTATAATTCATTAAAAGATGTTTTAAAACAATATTCTAAAACGCATGATGAAAATGTAACCCAAAAAAATAACGACACAGTTGCTTATGCAGATCTTCAAATTTACCCACCATCAGAGGATATTTATCAACAATTCAAAGAAGAAACGGATTTGAATCCTGAAGATATTACAAAAAAGAAAACTCCAAATGAAATAGAAGGGTCGCTCAACGAAAAAAGTTTTAGTGACACTATGTCTGGAAGTGATTTAGACATTCCTGGCTCCGAACTAGATGATCAGCAAGAAAGTGTAGGTAGTGAAGATGAAGAAAATAATTATTATAGCTTAGGCGGTGATGATCACAATGATCTTGATGAAGATAAATGATAATCGAATAGGATAAATTAAAATCTACTTTTTTGATTTGTAATACATTAGAAATTCTTATAGAAATTTGAATGCATTATAAATTAATTTTAAAACTATATTTTTCGCAAGATACAACCTGTTTTTACAGACAAAATTCTAAAAAATACTGCAATAATTACTATCTATAATCAAGACTGTTTTGACCAAAAAGTTCGGTGTTGTATTGAATTGAATATAAATAAAGATGGCAAAAGAAACTAAAAAGCAAAAAAAAAGATAGAAGAAGTAATGCACGAATTTAAAGAAGGCACATTAACTTCTGGAAAAAATGGTGTGAATGGAAAAGTGACTAATCGTAAACAAGTAATAGCTATTGCATTGAGTGAAGCAGATGAATTAACTAAATTAGGAGACGCATTATAGCAAAGTAGCAAATTGATTTTCATTTGTACAAAAAGAGTGCTTACTAATTATGGCACAAAATCCAGAATCGTCAGAAGAAGTAGGTAAACCACCTTTGAAACTATAAAACGAAAAATAGAATAATAATTCATTCTAAATATTCTAGATGTATATATTGTAAACAGCTGCTACTATTACAACAGAACTTTAATTGTAGGAGTATGTTTAATTTAGCTTAAAGTTGCACCTTATATTTCTGGTATTGTTTAACAATTTTTGTTTTCGAATAATAAAAAATCAACAACCTTGCCTATTACTACAAAAAATAATCCTTTGGAACACTTTTAAGAATAAGACAGCAAGGTCTGAAGCAATAAATTAGCAAACAAATGAACCAACCAGCACCAATAAAAGTAGTAGTCATTGTAGCTCACCCTGACGATGAAACCCTTTGGGTGGGAGGAACACTATTGAGCACTACCAATTGGGATATTACCATAATCTCTTTATGCAGAGCCAAAGATGAAGATCGAGCACCTAAGTTTTACAAGGCACTTAAAATCCTAAATGCAAAAGGTACAATAGGTAATTTAGACGATGGGCCAATGCAAAAACCATTAGCAGAAGATATAGTAGAAAATTTTATCCTAAAATTATTACCTACTAATCATTTCGATTTGATAATTACGCATAATCCTTTAGGCGAATACACCAGACATTTGCGACATGAAGAAATTGGAATTGCAGTAATCAATCTTTGGTATAAACGGAAAATTTCGACTACTAAATTATGGATATTAGCTTATGAAGATGGTCAGAAAACCTATTTACCAAGACCAACCCCAAAAACAGATGTGGTGATTGCTTTGTCAAAAACGACTTGGTTAAAAAAATACGAAATCATAACTAAAACATACGGTTTTAATCCAGATTCATGGGAAGCACAGACCACTCCAAAAAAAGAAGCATTTTGGCAATTTACTGAAGCAGAAAAAGCAAAAGAATGGAAAGATAATATTTTGTTGCAAAACAAAAGCTAAATTTTAAAAACATGAAAGTATTGGTACTTTATGATTATCCTCCCTCGCCAGGAGGTCTAGCGACGCAAGGTGACTTATTGTACAAAGGCTTACTCGAATTGGGAGTTGATGTCTATCCCGTAAATTCTGAATCAGCACAGGAAAAAGAGTGGTATTATCGCTGGTTTAATCCTGATATTGTAGTTGGCGTTGGTTATTGGGGACATACACCACAATTGGTCTTACATCCACAACATCACGGAATTCAAGCAGTTCCTTGGTTAGTTGCTGATGGATACATTGCTAATTATCAAGAAGTGCTAAACGAGCTTCCACTGATTTTAGTAACCTCAAATTGGGTAAAAGAAATGTATGTTCGTGACGGTATAAATGCAGATAAAATAGAAGTACTGCCTGTTGGATGCGATACGGATACCTTTGTTCCAAGAGATATTACGAACCCTAAAATTGCGGCAGTACGAAAATCATTAGGCATTGCAGATAATGAGTTGCTATTATTGACTGTCGGTGGAGATGCCGCATCAAAAGGAGCTCAAGAAGTGATGCAAGCGCTTGCAATTATTGATAAAAAAGTGCCCGCCTGGAAATATGTATGCAAAGTATGGCCTCAACCGCGTACTGAATTACAAAATAAAGCAGATTTGAAGATGGCTATTGATTTAGGAATTGATAAAAAAGTAACGTACGCAACCAATACTATCTCCCGTAATTTCATGCCTTACTTGATTGGTGCATGTGATATTTATGCGGCTCCTTCTCGACTCGAGGGTTTCGGGATGCCACAGGTTGAAGCTGGTGCTTGTGGTAAACCAGTTATTGGTATTAAAGCAATGGGGATGTTAGATACTTTAGTCGATAAAAAAACTGCTTTATTAGCAAGAGTAGCACAAAAAATTGTAGTAGATAAAGTTATCCTTGGTGTAGAATCTGGATATGAAAATAATCATTGCGTTCAATTTACAATACCTCGAACTGTAGATTACCGTGCAAATGTGCAAGACATTGCTAAAGACTTATTGATGCTAATGAATGATAAAAATAGGCGAGAACGAATGGGCGAAGCGGGTAGAGAAAGAGTGGTTGAAAATTTTGATTATCGAGTTGTAGCCAAAAAATTTTTACAAATTATACAAGATAAATTGGGAATTCAGTAACAGCATGGGATGTGCAGTTCAAATTATATTTTTTCGAACTAATAACTAGACTTTCCGGCTGATCCTTTTAAAAATATTTAAAATTATCAATCTGATGAAAAAAAATGATTTACTTCTTATAGATGAAGCCAAAAAAGCGGCAATTGTTGCCTTGTTACATAATGCTGATGGAACTTTTCACGGACTACCACGTACCGCAGGCTGGGGTTATCCAGAACCGTATACGCGTGATTTGATGTTTTCTATTTTTGGAATTGCAGTTTCAGACAATCAAAAATTGATGGATAGTATAAGGAATGTACTCGAAACATTAGCAAAAAATCAAAGTAAACATGGACATATTGCATCACTGGTTCATAATGCTGATGATAGAGGCGCAAGTGATACGACTCCTTTATTTTTACTAGGCGTTGGTATTTACAGAAAAACTACTGGCGAAGAAAATTTTTTAGAATCAGAAGTCAAAAAAGCCTTGACTTGGATGGAATACCAAAGTCCATCAGATCGGTATTTAGTAGCGCAACAACCCACCAGCGATTGGCGTGATGAACAATGGGTTTTGGGCTACGGCTTATATGTAAACACTTTAGTTCATAGTTATTTAAAAATATTAGGATACCCAGAAAGAGCTGAAAAATTAAAACATGAAATGGAGTATTTTACAATTACAGAGGGCGTAATTCACAATCACGTTCACGAAGGTCTGTTGGTAAAACACAAACCTTATTATGCTTTATGGTCTTATAAAGTACTCAGTAGCGAACGTTTTGATTTACTAGGAAACAGTTTAGCTATTCTGTCCGGAATTGCTTCGCCTTCAAGAGCTAATGCTATTGTAACTTGGATAGAGAAAGAATGTGCTAATATGCAAAGAAATGGAAATTTGGTCGGTAATTTACCTCCAAATTTTTTCCCCTTTGTCAAACCAGAAGATGCCGACTGGAAACCAAGAGATGCAATTTACAATAATCCAGGAGACTATCATAATGGTGGCATTTGGCCTTTTATTTGCGGTTTTTATGTTGCAGCTTTAGTAGCCGCTAAACGCTTTAAACTTGCCGAAGAAAAATTTATAGCATTGACACATCTTGTAAAATTAACAAATACCGCAAGAGTTGATTTTGGATTTAATGAATGGATAAAAGCCCAAACAGGTAAAACTATGGGGCAAGATTGGCAAACTTGGAGCGCAGCTATCTATCTGTACGCAGCGAAATGTATTGAAGAGCGAAAAACGCCATTTTTTGAAAACGGTTGAGGTTTAATTTATGTCAAAAAAACTACAATTTAAAAATAGTATTGCATGATTGCCTATTCTTATCATCAAAATTAAGCTCTCAATAATTTTGTTGCATGCGTAAAATTCTATTTTGATTACCTAGAAAAAATGATGTAATTATTTCCAATAAAGCCAAAATTTTTTGCTTACTATAAAATGATAATTTTAGTTACGCTAATTTTATGTTCAAAGAATAGAATATGATAAACACAAAATTTCATTATGCCATTATTAATACTTTTACGACACGGACAATCTACTTGGAATCTAGAAAATAGATTTACAGGACTTACGAATATCGATCTTTCGCCATTAGGTATAATTGAAGCCCAAAACGCGGGTAGAATATTAAAGAAATTCACCATCGATCTCATTTTCACTTCAGTACTTTTAAGAGCCGTGCATACTGCAGAAATTGTTATTGAAGAGTTAGAAAAGAATATCCAAATTATTCAAAATGGTGCTTTAAACGAACGAAATTACGGTGATTTACAAGGATTAAACAAAGCAGATACTAGTGCTAAATATGGAGAAGAACAAGTGCAATTGTGGAGAAGAAGCTTCAAAACAAAACCACCAAACGGAGAAAGTTTAGAAGATACCTACAACAGAGTTATTCCGTATTATAACGAAAAAATAAAGATAGAGTTAAAAACTAAAAACATTCTTTTGATAGCACACGGAAACAGTTTGCGAGCTCTGATTATGTATTTAGAAAATATAAATCAAACTGATATATGCAATTTTAACCTCGCAACCGGAATTCCAAGAGTTTATGAACTTGATTCAGAATTAAAAGTCCAAAAGGTATATTACCTTGATAAAGCAAGCAAACTTGAAAATACAAAAATTATGTAACTTTTACTAAAAATAATATAATTAACTAGAAATCAATATTTTGTACATTAGATAGGTAATTAAAATATTAATTATTTAAAAAATAAAATTATGAGTATAGAGAAAGACAATTCAAGTACAAAAATTATCGAGATCCATAATAAAGCAGCGGAAGAACATCAAAAATCTGCAAAAGCGCATATAGAAGCTGCTAGAGAACATGAAGCTGGACGAGCTGCCAAAGCTAAAGAATTCGCGATGAGAGCCCACGAACACAGTGAAAAAGCTTCTAGGTACGACAAAGATGCGGCACATCATCATGGCTTGACAAAATAAATTATTCTTTATCGAATAGCTGTTTTTTATTTTGGACTATTAAACCTCATTATAATTTTCCTTTCAAAGCATTCACCTCATCGCTATTTGTAGTTTCACAAGAATCAACAATAGCGGAAGAATGATAAAAAACAGCATTCGCTCTTTCTTTAATAAACTAATATTCTTCCAATCCAATTCACCAATAGGCATTATGGTAAGTCAGTTGTTTGCTTTTTTAAGTAGTGCTAAGTACTTTTACTTTAAATGAGCGGAAATACCTCTCTTATTGTCCGCGTCAGTAACTAAGCTTGTTATATATTTATTTTGCGGAACTGTATTTAATCAGATGAACATAATCAATCCTAACAGAGCTAATATTCTTTTTTTTAAAGCTTATTTTTGGGTTAGTAAAAAAAATGAACTTAATTTTCATTAAGAAAATGTCTTGAATTTTTAAATAGAAAAAAAATAGAAAATCTAATCCTATTATAAAAATTTTAAAACTCCAATCATACCGATTCCCTTATCACTAATCTTCCTTTTTGGAGTACTTTCTCTACCACAAAATGATTTTCATTTTCTATTTGTTTCATAAGCAATTCTACCGCTTTGATTGCAATTGTATTTATTGGTTGCTCTACAACGGTTATTGCTGGAGAATATAATCTGAAACTATAATGATCATCATAACTAATAGTTGACAAATCCTCTGGAAGCTTTAAACCCATTTTATGAAAAGCTAGAAGCCCAGCAAGACCCAAGTAATTTGCCAAAAAAAGCACACCATCAATCGTTTTATTATTTTCAAAAAAACAAATTATCTCTTCCTCTTTTTCGTTTTCACTAGTTCGGTAATCCAAATGTAAAATATTTGATTTATCATAAATACCTGCTTTTTTCATAGCATCAACATATCCATTTTCTCTTAACTGCATTTGGATCATGCCTGAATTATTATTGACTAGAGCTATAGAACGACGACCTTTTTCTATTAAAAATTTTGTTGCTGTATGTGCTCCTTCATAATTATCCATAACTACATGGCTTACCTCTTGACCTGGAAAATACCTATCAATTAAAACTACTGGAATTTTCATTTTTAAAAGTTGATCGATGCTTTTTTCTAACTTTTCCGTAGGTGTAATAATAAAGCCATCCACATTGGCTTGCAAAAGACTTTGTATCAACTCTGCAGCTCTTTCATCATCATTATCTGTACTGCAGTAAAAAACTCTGTATCCTAACTTTCCTGCTTCTTCTTCTATCACTTTGGCAAGTACTGAAAAAAACGGATTGGAAATATTTTCAACAATAAGACCTATTGACCTTGTCTTTCCTGTCCTAAGGCTTGTAGCTGTCATATTAGGTCTATAATTAAGTCTTTCAACTACATCTTGTACTTTTTTGATAACCGCTGCACTGATTCCCATTTTCTTTCCTTTATCATTAAGCACAAAAGAGACTGTAGATATAGAAACCCTAGCCTCGATAGCAATATCTTTGATAGTGATCTTTTTCATAACAAGAGTTGATTTTTTACTTAATTATATCACAAATATATAAACAAAATTAATTACTAAATCGATTTTGTCTTTGTTATAATTAACTAAATGTTATTTTTAAAGTTAATTAATCAAAGAAACACTGAACAATATTTTCATCTAACTACAATTACCTTTTGAAATTCAGCAATCAGGTACCGTTCTGATACTTAGCTAATTATTCAATTTAACATTTATATGTATCAGAAAAATTTACGCTGATTTTATATTACAGGAGTAGTATTTTAAAAAAACTTTAAAAGACATAAAAAAACCCAAAACAAATGTTTTGAGTTTCTTATAAAAAAACTAGTATTTGAAACTAAATTGACTAAACTTTAAT
>CBDUEE010000072.1:0-12303 GCA_965366105.1 uncultured Flavobacterium sp.
TTGTTAATACCGAAATTTCTTCTTCTATATTTCCAAGCTCTAAAACTGAATTTTCTAAATTAGTTTGAATTTCAAGTAACTCCTCTACTGTAGAAACCTGATGTTTCTTTTGCAAATTAAAAATAACCTGTAGCTTTTGACTAATTAAATCCAATTGTTCAGGATCATTAATTAATTTTTCTGAACAGCGATTCATCTCTTCCGCAACATCATCAAATTCGATTGATAAACTGGTAATTCTTTCTAACAAAGTTTGATAATCAGATGAAAATGAAGCAATTTTTTGCAACGAGGCTTTTATTTCTTTTAAATTATTAATAACTCCCAACTGTTCTTCATTGGCTATTGCCAAAGCTTTATCGATAGATTCCTTAATAATTTCAACATTATTCAATTTTTCAAAATCAGCTTCAAGTATTTCTTGTTCACCTGATTTTAAATGAGCCGCTACTAATTCATCTAATAAAAAAGTATTGTATTCTTGTTCTTTATTTGAGTCACTTTGTTTTTTTAGTAGCGCATTTAATTTAGATTTATCAGTTTTATACGTTTTTAAAAGTATTTGATATTCCAGAATAGTGTCCTTATTGTCGGCAATAGCATCAATAATTTTAAACTGAACATTTTCATCTGAAAGTTCTTGAGTTTGCTGCTGCGAATGAATATCTATCAAAAACAAACTCAATTCCTGAAGTTCTTGAAGATTAACTGGACTGTCATTAATAAAAGCTCTTGATTTTCCCGAAGGCAAGATTTCACGCCTTATTATCGTTTCATTTTCATAGTCTAAATCATTGGCTTCAAAAAAGGGTACTAAATTATATTTGGCTATTTCAAAATGAGCTTCTATAATACACTTTTCTTCTTTATTTTTTAATGAAGTTAAATCCGCTCTTTTTCCTAAAACAAGTCCTATAGCTCCTAAAATAATGGATTTACCGGCACCCGTTTCTCCAGTTATTGTTGAAAAACCTTTAGAAAAATCAATAGTCAATTTTTCTATTAAAGCATAGTTTTTTATCGAAAGTGAGGTTATCATTTATATTTATTTATTAGGAATGAAGAAGTAGAGTTATACTAAAATTTAGAAAGCAATCAATATTTTATTGATGCCCATTTACTCGTGTTCAATGGAGAAATTTTATTTAGATTATCCAATAAGTCAGAAATTGTAATACTAGGACCTCCTGAGAATATAGAAACAATTTCATCTGATTTAGCATCAAAAAAAACACGTGTTAGAAAAGCGTTGGGTCTTGAAGCATTAAGTTTTGATAGATTTATCAATGATTCTTTTATTTTTTCTTTAGAATTTTTTAAATCTTTAGTCATTAAATCCAATCCTTTATGATAATCAAACATAGTTTGTCTGACTTGTTTAAATGTTGGAGATAAAATATCATTTATCAAATAATAACGGGTTTGATTTCCATCGGCTTGACTCCATCCTTTTGAACCACTTTGTTGTGCTACATTTGAAATATTTTGAGCAATTTCAAAATTAGATTCTCCAGAATCCAAAACAAAAGTATCGGAATCCATTCCAATAATTACATAACTGTAAAAAGCTAATACCGAAACTAAGTTAGAGTCGAAAGTATTCGGATTAAATATTAGATTTTCAAATTCTGTATATCTAAAATTAAAATCTTTATCATTATAATTTAATATTGGTGAAGAATAGGAGGAATTATATACTGGTCTAGAAGATTGCACCTGAATTGTTGCTGTAAATTGATCCGAGCTATTAGAGGAAATAGTTATATACATAGAACAATTAATTTTTTCGTTTTGTTTAACTACAAGACCAGTCCAATCCGTTTTATTTACAAATTCAGTTATAGATGTTTCTAATGTTTTAAAAACTTGTTGATTCGTTACGCTCAAACGCTGTGCATCAACAGTGACAGTACAGTTCAGTTGTTGTGCTTGGGCAAAACCAAGAATAAAAAGTAGTAAAAAAGTAAATATTTTATTCATTTCTAGTTTTGTATTTTTCAGTTTTGCAAAAATCGCAACTACTAATCGTCTGTAATTTTGTTCTACTAACGTTAAATCCCAAAATGCAGTACTATTTTGTTTAAAATATCATCAGCAACAGCTTCTTTAGATTTTAATTCCATCGGTTCAATGTGGAAAGATTTATCGATAAAAGTAACTTTATTAGTCGCTTTTCCAAAACCTGCACCGTCATCTTGCAATGAATTCAGAACTATCAAATCTAAGTTTTTTTTCTGAATTTTCAGCTTTGCATTTTCAATTTCATTTTCTGTTTCTAAAGCAAAACCAATTAAAAACTGATTTTTCTTTAACAAACCAAGTGACATAAGTATGTCTTTAGTTTTTTCGAGTTCTATAAGAAAAGTATCTGCTGCTTTTTTAATTTTTTGTTTTGCGATATTTTGTGGCTTATAGTCTGCAACGGCCGCTGCTGCAATTGCTACATCAACATCTGCATAAAACTGATGGCAAGCTTCATACATTTCTGCTGCAGAAACTACTGAAATCAACTGAATTAACGGATTTGAAACTTTACAATTCGTTGGTCCTGAAACCAAAATTACTGATGCACCTAAATTTGCAGCACTACTTGCAATATCAAAACCCATTTTACCAGAAGAATGATTTCCTATAAAACGAACAGGATCAATGGCTTCATAAGTGGGACCAGCAGTAATGAGTATTTTTTTTCCTTTAAGTGGAAGTTTATTATTTAAATCGGATTCAATAAATGTAACAATAGTTGCAGGTTCAGCCATTCGTCCTTCTCCTGATAATCCACTAGCTAATTCTCCTGTTTCAGCAGGAATTATTATATTTCCAAATTGAGTCAGCAAAGCAAAATTAGCAATCGTAGAAGGATGCTTATACATATCTAAATCCATTGCAGGTGCAAAATAAACGGGACATTTTGCAGATAAATAGGTCGCAATCAAAAGGTTATCACAACTTCCATTTGTCATTTTAGACAATGTATTTGCTGTTGCCGGAGCAATAATCATCAAATCAGCCCAAAGCGCTAATTCAACATGATTATTCCATTTTTCATTATCATCCTCTTGATTATAAAAACTAGAAAATACAGGGTTTTTAGATAAGGTAGATAAGGTAAGTGGCGTTATAAAATCCTTAGAAGCAGGTGTCATTATCACTTGGACATGTGCACCTGCTTTTATGAAAAGTCGTACTAATGAAGCTGTTTTATAGGCTGCAATTCCACCAGAAATTCCTAGTAAAACTTTCTTACCGTTTAAAACTGACATCGTACTATTATTTATTTGAATCTCTGTGGTAAATTTTACCATCTAACCACTCTTGAACTGCTAAAGCATGTGGTTTTGGTAATTTTTCGTAAAATTTTGAAACTTCAATTTGTTCTTTATTTTCAAAAACTTCTTCAAGACTGTCATTATATGTAGCAAATTCTTCCAATTTCTCTGTCAATTCTTTTTTGATTTCAGAGTTAATTTGGTTTGCTCTTTTAGCCATAATGGTTATTGCTTCATACACATTACCAGTTGGTTCCTCAATAACACTTTTGTTGTATGTTATCGTATTTACTGGAGCATTCGTCTTCTTTAAATCCATGGCTTTTTTTATTTAGTAAATTTTTGTAAATCTTTTTCTATTCTAACTAACATTTCGTTAGCTACTTTTTTGTATTTAGTTTCGGGATTAAATTTCATCAAATTTAATTGTGCTGCTTTGGCAACAATTAATCGTTCTTCCATTTTTGAAGGAATACTATTAATACCTAATTGATATGCAGAATCCAATTTATAGAACAAAGCATCTTCTTTATATGGTGTTCCTGGATAATCTGCAACGAAATTATCTAAAGCAACAATCGCTGATTTATAATCCGAGATGGTATTATATCCTTTAGCATTTTCATAAACTTTCTTCTCAATTTTTTCAGTAAGTACTTTTACAGTACTATTTGCCTCAGCTAAATATTGTGAATTTGGATAATTGTCAATAAATGTTTGTAATTTATCTAATGCTTTATTAGTGTCCGTTTGATCTAAACTGTAAACTGGAGACAACATAGAATAACTTTTAGCTCCTAAATAAGCAGCTTCTTGTAATTTTTCGCTTTTGGGGTATCCAGAAACAAAACTTTCAAACTGATAACCTGATAAAACGTATTGTTTTGTTTTATAATAAGACTGAGCAAACATATAAAACAATTTTTCTGCTTGAGGTTTCCCTCTGTATGCTGGAGCAATTTGTTCAAAAATACGAATGGCTTTAGAATATTTACCTGCATCGTATAGTTTAGTTGCAACATCAAACTTAATAGCGACATCATCAGTTTTTAATGCTTTTTGGTACTCATTACAAGAACTAAAAATAGCAACAAGAAGCAATAGAGATATTATTTTTTTCATTTTTTTACTTTTTTTATGATTTCATAGTTGAAACAGCCTAGAAAATCATACCGAAGTTTCGGTGGCAAATTTAGTTATTAATTTAGCGACTTCAAAATATATTTTTTGATTAAAAAAAGTCTCCTTTTTTAACCTTGATTATTGATTTTTTTTACAAATTGACCCAATCTTTCGGATAAAGAATCATCTACTTTTATTAAGGGTAAACGAACAGTATTTTCTGATATTCCTAGTGATAGAAACACTTGCTTGATTCCAGCTGGATTTCCTTGTTCGAAAATCATATCAATTGCATCAGATAGAAGATATTGATATTTGAAGGCTTCATCCACTTTTCTGTTTAGACCTAAACGTATCATTTCTGAAAATTCTTTAGGAAAACCTTGACCTATAACCGAAATAACACCCGATCCTCCTGCTAAAACCATCGGCAAAGCAATCATATCATCTCCTGAAATTACAAGGAAATCTTTAGGTTTGTTTTTTAATATTTGCATTGCTTGAACAATATCTCCTGCTGCTTCTTTGATAGCAACAACATTTTTGAAATCATTTGCTAAACGCAGAACAGTTGAAGGTAGCATGTTACTTGCTGTTCTTCCTGGAACATTATATAAAATTATTGGAATCGGTGAGGCTTCAGCAATTGCTTTAAAGTGTTGGTAAATTCCTTCCTGAGTAGGTTTGTTATAATATGGAGAAACAGAAAGTATTGCTGCAAATGCTGATAAATCTCTTGTTTTTAATTCTGTAACTACTTCCATAGTATTGTTTCCTCCTACACCCAAAACTAATGGTAAACTTCCATTATTAGCTTCTATCACAGTACGGATAACCAATTCTTTTTCTTCTAAGGATAAGGTTGCATTTTCGGCAGTAGTTCCTAAAACTACTAGATATTCAATTCCTCCATCTATAGAAAAATTCACAATTCTTTTTAATGCTTCGGTATCAACTGAAAAATCTTGTTTAAATGGTGTTACAAGAGCAACACCTGTTCCTATTAATGCTTGCATAATTTAGATTATATTTTGTTTAATAATTTTAAATATTTGAATAATTCACTTATAAAAATGGAGTGATTATTAATAGCTGTTTTAATCATAAAATGATTGAATTTTTTATCTATTGATGAAAATCCAACTTTGAATTGCGCGTTTGAATTATGTGTGATTTGCAATAAAATAGTTTTTTCAATAGCATAAAAACTTATTAAGAGATCGAATTTTTCATTTATGAAATCATTGACCTCTTGACCGATAATTTTTCCATTCCATTTAAGATCTCCAGCATTAAATGTAACATAAGTTTCGTTTTTCTTGATTGTATCAGAATAAACAATTGTTTTAATATTTTCCGACAAAATGCCGTTTGCTATTAACGCAGAAATCAATTGATCTGTTCCTTCAAAATGAGTCGCATCTACCACTAAACCAACTTTTTGTATTTTAACAGTAGAAAAATTACTTTCTAAATTTTTAAAGCTCTTTTTTAATGTTTTTTTTACAATAAAATCCTTTATATAATTTAAAAACATATTACTTTTACTTGGTTACAAAATTAATTAATTAAGTCGCATTTAAATGGTAAATCTAAAAAAGTATAATGACGTTTCTAAACTTTTTGTTATATTCTTAACATTTTTTTTTGTTGTTTCTTGTAGCAAACAAAATTATTACGTTACGAAAATAGAAGGGAAACGAATTCCTATTACTGAAAAGGAAAATCAAGTTCCTCAAATAGAGAATTTTATAAAACCTTACAGAGAACACATCAATAAGGATTTAGATAGCGTTCTGGCTTATTGCCCGGTAACCCTGGATAAAAGTGGAAAATGGCAATCAACTATTGGAAATCTAATGGCAGATGTGTCTTTGATGCGAGGTAATCTTGTGTTTGAAGCTAGAGAAAAGAAAAAAATCGATATTTGCTTACTTAATAGTGGTGGAATTCGTTCGATACTTCCAAAAGGGAATGTAACAGCAAGAAATGGTTTTGAAATTATGCCTTTTGAAAATAGTATGGTTGTTATTGCTCTAAAAGGAGAACAAGTAAATGAAATGGTTGATTTTTTGATAGCTGATAAAAAAGCACATCCACTTGCTGGAATAACATTTACTATTGATAAAAATAATCAGTCCAAAAATATTTTAGTACAAGGGAAACCACTTGAAAAAGAGACTACATATTATGTTGGAACAAATGATTATTTATCGGATGGTGGAGATAATATGAATTTCTTCAAAAAAGGAATTCAGAAATTTGATTTAGACTATAAATTACGAAATATTCTAATTGACTACTTCAAACAAGTAGATACCATTCCTGTAATTAATGATGTTCGAATTACTGTTGAATAGGTACTCCAATTTACGTTAGAAAAATATTCTTTAGCAACGAAAACCCCTAGCCCCGATTGAAGCGGCATCCCATCGAGTTTTCTAAACGAGATGGATACAGCGTAAAGCGGGAAACAGCTCCTGATTGTTATAGTGCTTTGAATAACAATGGGATTAAAAACAAATAAAAATGAAAAGAAGAGAATTTATAGAAAAAACAGCTGCAAGTTCAGCTTTATTGAGTTTAGGGTTATCGTTAAGTAGCTTTGAAACTGCAAAAACAAAACATCTTACTGTTTTACATACGAATGACGTACACAGTTATATTGATCCATTTCCTGCTGATCATCCCCGAAACGCAAACATGGGAGGTGTAGCACGCAGAGCAGCATTGATTGAAACGATCCGTAAAGAAAATCCAAATGTACTATTATTAGATGCTGGTGATATTTTTCAGGGTACACCGTATTTTAATTATTATGGAGGAGAACTAGAGTTTAAATTGATGAGTATGATGAAATATGATGCTTCGGCAATAGGAAATCATGATTTTGATAATGGACTACAAGGATTATACGCTCAGTTACCACATGCTAGTTTCGATTTTATATCTGCTAATTACGATTTTAAAAATACGGTAATGGATGGTTTTGTAAAACCATATAAGATTTTTGATAAAAAGGGAATCAAAGTAGGTGTTTTTGGTCTTGGAGTAGAACTACAAGGCTTAGTTGACAAAAAAATGTACGGCGAAACGGTTTATCACGATCCAGTAGCAATTGCTCAAGATATGGTTCGAATTTTGAAGCAAGAACAAAAATGTGATTTGGTGATTTGTTTGTCTCATATTGGTTATAGTTACAAGAATGAGCCTAATAAAATTTGCGATTTGAAATTAGCTGCATTGACAAAAGATATTGACCTGATTATTGGCGGACATACGCACACTTTTCTAGACAAACCAACAGTAATGAAAAACCTAGAAGGCAAGGATGTTTTAGTAAATCAAGTGGGATGCTACGGGATTAACTTAGGTCGGATAGATGTATTTTTTGATTCTAATAAAAATAAAATACACGAAGGACGATCAATCGTTGTCTAATAAATTAACTTTTTCAACATCGATAACAAATCTATAAAAAGTATAATAAACACCTGCATTTAATAGCATCGCCAATGGTCTCAAAGCTATTGGCGCCAAATTTGACAGATAATATTTTTCAATAAAAACAATAAAATATTGCATAACAGATAGTAATCCAAAAATAAAAAACCAGCAATTTGTTTTATTGTAATTCATTATATATTCAGACAAGGTTAGCCCTCCTATAATAGAAATCAATATATTTTGAATTATTAGAACAAAATAACTTCTTGTATGTATTTCAGTCGAAATCAATAATAAATAAAAAAACACAAACAAGAATGGCATAATGGCAATAACTATAGGAATATAATCTTTTAGCCTAATTAGTTTAACTACATAGTAAATTAAGAATATCCTGTGTAGCATGAAAACAATTAAACCCATATACAACAGATTCTCAGTATTAGGAATAAATAGAAGATTGGTAATCAAGGAAGAAACAAGAATCAAAAAGAAAAGATAGTTCCTTACTTTAGACCCATTCCAATAAATCGTCATAATACTAATTGATAATAGTGGCTTAAGAATAAAAACCAATAATTTATCTGGAAACAACTCTGTGATTGCCTCCACAATAACTAAAATAAAAAATAGTATTGTTAGGCATTTTCCAACATTGTTTTCATTTTTAAGCGTCAGCATATTTTTAAATCTTATATAATTATTCAAATTAATTTATATCTCAGCTGTTTATTTTCTGGCATAATGCTGATTCAATATCACAAAAATCCCTAATAAATTAAAGATAATTAATATACAATTGCTATTATTCTAATAACTTCATAAATTCAATTTCAGAGATGATTGGGATGTTTAGCTTATTGGCTTTTTCTAATTTTGCTGGTCCCATATTTTCTCCAGCAACTATGTAATCCGTTTTGGCAGAAATAGAACTTCCTACCTTTGCGCCATTATCTTCGATAGCTTTCTTTAAATCATCTCTAGAGAATTTTTCAAAAACACCAGAAACTACAAAAATTTTCCCTAACAGTTTATCCGTAGCGTTTAGATTTACTTTTTCTACGATTTCAAATTGAATTCCATAACTTTTCAATCTTTCGATGATAATTCTATTTTCATTATTACTGAAAAATTCAATTACACTTTGAGCGATTCTTTCTCCAATTTCATCCACTAAAATTAAATCCATCAATGTTGCCTGACTCAATGCAGCAATAGTTTTATAATGTTTGGCTAATTTTTTTGCAACTGTTTCGCCTACAAAACGAATTCCGAGAGCAAACAAAACACTCTCAAAAGGAATATTTTTTGAATTCTGAACCCCATTAACTAAATTTTCAGCAGATTTTTGAGCCATTCGTTCCAAAGGCAAAATTTGATCCACAGTCAAAACATATAAGTCCGCATAATTATGAACTAAACCATTATTGAACAAAAGCGCTACAGTTTCACCACCTAATCCTTCAATATCCATTGCCTTTCTAGATATATAATGCTGAATTCTACCTATAATTTGAGGAGGACAGCCATAAAAATTAGGACAGTAATGATTGGCTTCACCTTCATTGCGAACCAATAAAGTTTTACATTCCGGACAATGTGTAATGTATATTGTAGGTTCTGAATTCTCTAGTCGCTGACTTAAATCTACAGCAATAATTTTCGGGATAATTTCACCACCTTTCTCTACAAAAACAGTATCGCCCACTCGAATATCGAGTTTTTGTATTTGATCGGCGTTGTGAAGAGAAGCTCTTTTTACAATTGTACCTGCTAATTGTACGGGAACTAAGTTAGCAACTGGAGTTATGGCACCGGTCCGCCCTACTTGATAAGAAATAGAATTTAATATTGTCGAAACTTGTTCTGATTTGAATTTATAAGCTATAGCCCAACGAGGCGATTTAGCCGTAAAACCTAATTCATCTTGGTAATGAAAAGAATTGACCTTTACCACCACTCCATCCGTTTCATAAGGAAGATTATGTCTGTGGGTATCCCAATAATCAATAAATTGAAAAACTTCTTCAAGACTGCGAGCTAATTTAGCTTCTTTTGGAGCTTTAAAGCCCCAACCCCTAGCTGTTTCCAGTCCATCAGATTGGGAGTTAAAAGGTAAATTATTTCCAACCAAAAAATACAACAAGCAATCCAATGGACGTTTAGCTACCTCGGCACTATCTTGCAATTTTAAACTACCAGAAGCTGTATTTCTAGGGTTTGAATAAGGCGTTTCGCCTATTTCTATTAATTCCTGATTCATTTTTTCGAAACCAGCAAATGGTAAAATAATCTCTCCACGAACATCAAACTTGTCAGGGAAATTTCCTTTCAGTTTTAATGGAACTGATTTTATAGTTTTAATATTATTAGTCACATCATCTCCTTGAAAACCATCTCCACGAGTTACCGCACGTTTTAGAATTCCATTTTCATAGGTAATACTAATTGAGGCGCCATCGTATTTTAATTCGCAAGTATATTCTAAAGGAACATCACCTAATACTTTTTGAATCCGTTTTTCCCAATCCATCAATTCTTCTTTAGAATAGGAATTATCAAGAGAATACATGCGGTATTCATGAGGTACCGTTTGAAAATTCTTTGTAATTGCTCCACCTACTCGTTGTGTGGGAGAATTTGCATCAAAGTATTCAGGATATTGATTTTCAAGCTCTTGAAGTTGCTTTAGTTTTAAATCAAATTCATAATCAGAAATTAGTGGCTTATCTAATACATAATAATTATAATTATGTTGATTTAGTTCGTCTCTTAGAATTTGAATTGTAATTTGAATATCCATATAAAATAAAAATTGGCTATTTTAGTATCTGTAAAAGCGTACTAAAATAACCATTTAAAAAAGGAAAAACAATAAAATTACGACTCAATAATAGAATTTATTTGGTTGTATAAAAGACCATCGCTTAAAAACGCTCCTTGCTCAATTAATGCGAAAATGGAGGTATTCCGATCTTCTGTAAATTCTTTTTTGCCCACTTTCATTTCAATAGTATCAGTAAACATATTATCGCTAAGCCATTGTAATCCTTCACGAGTTAAAAAATCTGTCTCTGGAACTAAAGATTTTAAAACAATAGATTGTACATAAGTATCAAAACACTGAAAAAGAAAGATATGGTTTTTAGAAAAATGCTCTAAAAATTCTGCTTTTGTAAGAACGCCTTCCCAAACCAAATCAGAAAAAACATCTAATTCTTGTTCAGCCACTTCTGGTTTTTGTTTTTTAATGGTATCCCATTCTGCTTTATCAATAGTTTGAGTAGCTAGAAAAGTACTGAATTCTTGATGGAGCTCTTCAAATTGCTCTTTAGTTAATCTTGAATATTTCATATAAATATTATTTTATGCCATGAAGGCACAAATTATTTTAAAATCTAATTTTAAATCTAAATTCAATAATCCATAAAGTTTTTTTGAAAAAAAATCTTTGCGACTTTGCATAATATTGCTAAAAATTAAACAAAAAAAATCCCGACTCACATCGGGATTTAAATATCTAAATTTAGAAATTATGCTTTTTCAGCAATAATTTCATAATCTAATTCAACAATAACGTCTCTGTGTAAACGTACGCTAGCATTATATTTACCAGTACGTTTAACGATTCCGCTAGTGATGAATTTTCTTTCTACTGTTTGTCCACCTTTAGCTAAAGCTTCAGCGATATCAATATTCGTGATTGAACCGAATAATTTTTCACCACCTGCTTTTGCGAAGATTTTAATTTCGATAGTTTTCAAAGCTTCTGCTAATGCTTTTGCATCTGCAACTACTTTAGCTTCTTTGTGTGCTCTTTGTTTTAGGTTTTCAGCTAATACTTTCTTTGCAGAAGAAGTAGCTAAATGAGCTTGACCAGTTGGGATCAAAAAGTTACGACCGTAACCATTTTTTACCGAAACGATATCATCTTTAAATCCTAAATTTTGAACATCTTGTCTTAAAATAAGTTCCATGTTGTTGTCCTTGTATTATAGAAGTTAGGTTTCATATTTCAGAAAACCAACAAACTTTGTTAAATATTATTTTAGTAAATCCGCCACGTATGGCATTAAAGCTAAGTGACGTGCTCTTTTCACAGCAACTGAAACTTTTCTTTGGTATTTTAATGAAGTTCCTGTTAAACGACGAGGAAGAATTTTCCCTTGTTCGTTTACGAATTTCAATAAGAAATCAGCATCTTTATAATCAATATATTTGATACCTGATTTTTTGAAACGACAATACTTTTTTTGTTTGTTTGTCTCTATGTTCAAAGGCGTAAGATATCTGATATCTCCGTCTTTTTTTCCTGAAGCCGATTGTTGTAGTGTAGCCATGATTACGCTTTTGTTGCTTTTAATTTAGTTCTTCTTCTTTCCGCCCAAGAAATTGCATGCTTGTCTAAACTTACAGTTAAGAAACGCATAATTCTTTCGTCACGTCTAAATTCAGTTTCAAAAGC
>CBDUEE010000073.1:0-12254 GCA_965366105.1 uncultured Flavobacterium sp.
GTTTCAATCCTAATTGAATTCTTGTTTTCTCATCATCGAAATCAAGGATTACAACGTTTAATTTTTGATCTAATTCAAGAACTTCAGATGGGTGGTTGATTCTAGACCAAGAAAGGTCAGTAATGTGAATCAATCCATCAACTCCACCTAAGTCAATAAAGACACCGTAAGAAGTAATGTTTTTAACAACACCTTCTAATACTTGACCTTTTTGTAATTGACCGATGATTTCTTTTTTCTGAATTTCGATATCCGCTTCAATAAGCGCTTTATGCGAAACAACAACGTTTTTGAATTCGTGGTTGATTTTCACAACTTTAAATTCCATCATTTTGTTTACATATACATCGTAATCTCTAATTGGTTTAACATCAATTTGAGATCCTGGTAAAAACGCTTCAATTCCGAAAACGTCAACGATCATACCACCTTTAGTTCTGCATTTTACAAAACCATTAACGATTTCTCCTGTTTCGTTAGCCGAAATAACTCTATCCCAAGATTTGATAGTACGAGCTTTTCTGTGAGATAAAACTAATTGACCAGTTTTGTCTTCACGAATGTCGATTAATACTTCAACAGTATCACCTACTTTTAATGCTGGGTTGTAACGGAATTCGTTTAATGAAATAACACCTTCCGATTTTGCGTTGATATCAACGATAACGTCTCTATCTGTAATTCTAACAACAGTTCCATCTACCACTTCTTCTTGATCAGTAGCGATAAAAGTTTTTGAAACTAGTTCTTCGAATTCTAATAAGTTTTTCTCATCAACAGCATCAATACCTTCTTCGAAATTGTGCCAGTTAAAATTTGCTAAAAACTCTTCTTGTGATTTTACTTGTTCAGACATGCTGATTAAAAATTTGTATTCTGTATTCTCTCGAGTTTCTTAATGTGCTAGAAAACAGCAGAAGTTGTTTGTATAATTAGTTGAACCCTAAAGGAAACTCTTATTCACCAAAAGGATTGCAAAAGTAACACTTATATATTTATCTGCAAAATATTTAATCAATGATAATTGATAGTAATTGAAAAATTAATTGCTTGAAAATCAATACTAAATATAAAAAGTTTTAGAAGCGAATTAGTAAGGCATTTTCAGGAGGTAAAATTCCCGCTTTCCATTACAATCTATTGCTTTATTTCCCGAGGTTTCGGCAAAAAAACAAGAGGATTTCCATTGCAATCGGGGCTAGATAGGAGTTACTATTTTATTTTTAAATTTTTTAAAATAATCCAACATAGATTCTCTTCTATTTTGCTTGGTCAATTTACCTTTTTATCCTCAAGTGGTCTTCTCCAGTTGCGATTAGCAAAGAATTCAAAGATCAAAAAAAAGGGTTTAGAAGTACATCTAAACCCTTTTCCCTTTATAATTTACTAATAAAACTACCGTAAATATCTTTAAACTGATACCCTTCTGAAAAGCGGTCTTTACTCAGTTTTTTATATTCAACCAAGGCCCATAAAATAAACTCTTTCATAAAGAATTTATCTTCATTGGCCAACTGCGGTTGGTATTTCTTGATTAGAATTTCAAGCGGAACAATACTTCCCAAAATTCTTTGGTATTCTTCATCCGAACAATCGTCTAATAATTCAAAACCACTTTCAGCAAAAAACCACTCAATAATATCGGTATAAGCGTTTTTTTCATCTTGTTTTTCTAGTTTTTCAATCTTAGGGAAATAAGCTGGGAAAAAAGTATGAATTGCATCTCCTAATAGATGTTGCGCCACTGCGGCGGCTCCCTCCTGCTCACCTTCGTAAACTAGCTCTACTTTTCCGGTAATTGCTGGAATAATTCCCATAAAGTCAGATAAACGTACCGTTGTTTTATCTGCTCCAGATTTTAAAGCTCTTCTTTCCGCAGTGCTCAATAAATTCTCAAAAGCCGTGATACTCAAACGAGCACTAATTCCACTTTTATTATCAATATATTCACTTTCTCTCGCTTCAAAACTAACTTGCTCCAGCAAATCTCTAGCTAACGATGGTACGTAAACCATTTCGTTTTGTAAAGTATCTAGCTTAGCTTCTTGCTCGGTAATGGTTCTAGCAATTTTTATAGTATCGGGATAATGTGTCAAAATCTGAGAACCAATTCTATCTTTCAAAGGTGTTACAATACTTCCTCTATTGGTATAATCTTCAGGATTTGCTGTAAAAACAAATTGCATATCCAGGGGCATTCTTAATTTGAAACCTCTAATTTGGATATCGCCTTCCTGCAAAATATTAAATAATGCCACTTGAATTCGAGCTTGTAAATCAGGTAATTCGTTGATTACAAAAATACAACGATTCGCTCTTGGAATCATCCCAAAATGAATCACGCGATCATCCGCATAAGACAATTTTAAATTTGCCGCTTTTATAGGATCTACATCACCGATTAAATCGGCAACGGTAACATCTGGCGTTGCTAGTTTTTCAAAAAAACGATCGCTTCTGTGCAACCAAGATATTGGAGTCTCATCGCCTTTACTTTCAATTAAATCTTTAGCAAAACGAGAGATCGGTTTCAATGGGTCGTCGTTTATTTCAGAACCTGTAACATATGGAATGTATTCATCCAATAATTCAACCATTTTACGTGCTAATCTCGTTTTGGCTTGACCGCGAAGTCCTAATAAATTAATATTATGTCGCGACAAAATGGCTCTTTCTAGCTCCGGAATTACGGTATTTTCGAATCCGTGAACGCCTTCAAACGTTGGAATTCCCGCTTTTATCTTTTCTCTCAAATTCGACCGCAATTCATCTTTAATACTTTTGCTTTCGTAACCTAATTTTTTTAATTCCCCGAGTGTTTTTATATTTTCTATTGTCATGTTTGTTTTTTTAATTCCCTATTTTACAAAGCATTTACGCTACTTTTTATACGCTTGATGTTCTGTTTTACAATTCTTTTCTCTACTTTGTATTTTTAATTTACTTGCTCTCTATTACGCTCGAAGTAAAACACTGCACCTACTTAATCCTCTTCTTTCTATTGGTTTCATAATCCTCAAAAATCATTTCTCCCAATCCTTTTAGCCCTGTATAAAATGCTTTTCCTTGATTGGCTTCGGTAAAATGATTTACAAATTTTTGTAAGTACGGATCATTCGCAATCATAAACGTAGTAATAGGAATGTGTAATTTACGAGCTTGTTGCGCTTGATTATAACATTTATCCACAATATATTCATCGAGACCGTTACTGTTCATATAATAAGATCCATCTTTCTCCCGAACGCAACTTGGTTTCCCATCAGTAATCATAAAAATCTGCTTGTTGGTATTTCGTTTTCGGCGCAAAATATCCATCGCTAACTGCAGTCCAGCAACCGTATTAGTATGATAAGGACCCACTTTTAAATAAGGCAAATCGCTAATCTGAATCGTCCAAGCGTCATTCCCAAAAACTAAAATATCTAACGTATCTTTTGGATATCGTGTCGTAATCAATTCAGCTAGAGCCATCGCTACTTTTTTAGCAGGCGTGATTCGGTCCTCGCCGTACAAAATCATACTGTGGCTAATATCAATCATCAAAACGGTACTCATCTGGGATTTAAACTGCGTCTCCTCGACAACCAAATCGTTTTCGGTTAGCATAAAATCTTCAACGCCATTATTAATTTGAGCATTGCGCAAACTTTCCGTCAACGAAATTCGTTCTAGACCATCACCAAAATGAAACTCTCTAAACTCACCCGTATGTTCGTCTCCGCTTCCTGCATGTTTCGTTTTATGATTTCCACTTCCGGAGCGTTTCAGGTTTCCAAAAATAGTATCCAGCGCTTGTTGTCTTATCGCACGTTCTGTCTTGGCAGTAATACCGGTTCCCGATGTTCCGTCCTCTTTCAGTTCATCGCGTATGTAGCCTTTTTTTCTTAAATCTTCGATAAAATCATCAATGGTATACTGTTCATCGGTGAGTTTATATTCCTTGTCTAATTCCCGCAACCAGTCGATCGCTTCATCAAAATCTCCCGAAGTATGTGTGATCAATTCCTTGAAAATCCCAAAGAGTTTATCAAACGGAGACTGAAATGGCGCTTCATATTGCTTGAAAAAGAAACCTTTTTTATTTACATTTTCCATAGAGTTTAAAATTACATCATTTTAAATAGTCCTTCAGGCAAACGTTTACTAATTTTTAGTTAAATACAGTTTTTAGAGGTACTTTTCATGATAATTTGGGCGTGACCCCACTTACACTAACGTTGCAGCGCGGTCGTGCTATCCGTTCTCAATCTCCCTGAAAAACGGTAGGATTTCCACTGCCATCACTCACGCGGAAACTATGTTAATAAGCTATTTATATTTAGAACATTATTATCTATTTGTAAGAATTTAATAATATATTTGACTTTTAAATACAATATGTAAGTATCATAACAATCTACTATAAATTGTTTGTAGTAATATAATTTTGTCATACATATATACTAGTTGACAGTAATTTTACCACAGAAAAATCTTTAAAAGAATAAAACAAACATAAATAATGAAAGTTGAATGTCTAGAAATTGATAAATTAATAACGGAGCGATTAATACTTGTACCCTTTACAATTCAAATTTGCAGGAATTTATTAAATGGAAATTATAGTGATTTGAAGGTTCTAAATTTGATAAAAGGTAAAAGTTGGCCTGATAATGATGTTATTGAAACACTACCAAAAATAATTAATAACTTATCAAAAGTTGAATGTCCTACTGGTTTTGAATCTTGGATGATAATTAAAAAAGAGACTTTAGAAATAATTGGAGATTTAGGATTTAAAGGATTTAATTATGAAAATAAAAATATTGATATAGGTTATGGAATAATTAAAGAGGAAAGACGAAAAGGATATGCTAAAGAGGCTGTGAAAGAAATAATAAAGTGGGCTTTCTCAAATGAAATTGTAAAAGAAATTACTGCAAACTGTTTAACAGAAAATATAAACTCTATAAGTCTGCTAACTAAATTTAATTTTATACAATTAAGAACTGAAAATGGAATGATATATTGGATTTTAGAAAACAAAATTTTTGAAAAAAAATAATTAAAAATATTGCCATTATTGGTTTAGCAAGATTGATATTTTACTGAGATTAGCGTTTTTTTATCATATCTTAGTTTTTATAGAAAATATTTTTCAATAATTCCTGAACCTCCCAAAAAACTAAAAGTTGTAAACAAGTTGGCTTTTCGTATAGAGAATTAAATAACTCAAATTAAAAAAAATGAACATTTCAGTAGCTCAATTTCAACCAAAAAATGGAGATAAAACTTATAATTTATCTATAATCAAAAAACTTGCGGAGAAAGCAAAATTGAAAGGAGCTGACTTAATTAGTTTTCACGAAATGTCCATTACAGCTTACACCTACACAAAGGATTTAAGTTTAGAACAAATTACGGAACTAGCGGAGGAAGTCCCGAACGGAAAAAGTACACAGGAATTGATTGCGATTTCTAAAGAATTGAACATTCCGATTTTAGCAGGTCTAGTTGAAAAATCAGATGGTAAAATATATAATACTTACATCTGCGTAACAGGTGATGGATTGGTGGCAAAATATCGTAAAATACACCCTTTCATTAGCAAATACATGTCCGCTGGAGATCAATATTGCGTATTTGAACTACTCGGTTGGAAATGTGGTATTTTAATTTGCTATGACAATAATGTAATAGAAAATGTTAGAGCAACAAGTCTTTTAGGAGCCGAAATAATTTTTGCACCTCATGTGACAGGATGTACTCCCTCCGCAATGCCACATCGGGATTACGTAGCAGACAAATATTGGCAGAATCGAGAAAATGATCCTGTTTCATTAAGAATGGAATTTGATGGGCCAAAAGGAAGGCGTTGGTTAATGCGTTGGCTACCTGCAAGGGCTTATGATAATGGAGTTTATTATGCTTATACAAATCCAATTGGTTATGATGGTGAACATCTAAAAAATGGTAATTCTATGATAATTGATCCATATGGAGAAGTTTTATCAGAAATAAAATCCTTTGAAGACGATATTACGATTTCAAAAATTATAAAAGAAAAAATTGAACTCTCAGGTGGCTGGAGATATAAAAATGCCCGAAGACCAGAACTTTATAAGGACATAATTGGTGCAAATCATAAGTCAGATACAACACCAGTATGGATGCAGGATAAATTATCTGAAGATTGAGAAAAGCCTTTGGATGTTAATATGCTGAATGCGGTTGACTGTTTCTTTATAATTTTTTCTTCAATCTTGCGTAATTATCATGTCTTTTTTTTTTAGATTCGAAAATTTTAAGCATTAAAGCAACAAAATATTCGGGAGCAATTAGATTTAAAGTCCGAATTTCATAGCATCAAACTCTTTTTTAGTCATAAAAAAACCCGATAAATTTTTGTGAATTTATCGGGTTAAATATTTTAAGGTTATTTTTAATGTGTAAAACTTTCTAACGCTTTGGGATCGTGTTTGTGTTTAAATAAAACAGCGAATGCAATAGCGATAATTAAGGCATAAATCGCAAAAGTCAACCAGATGGTATGCCAATCTTTCATGAAAATTTCTTTACTCAACAATCCATCGGTAGCAATTGAATTCCCTTGACTTTTTATAAATTCTAACATTTTAGGATTTGCAGCATCTGTTTGAAGAAAACTTGCCAAGTCTGTTGTATTACTAAATGATTTTGTGAAAAATTTATCTATAGCCCATCCTGATGTTAAACTTCCAAAAATAGCTCCTACACCATTAGTCATCATCATAAATAATCCTTGAGCTGAAGAACGGTTTTTAGCATCTGTATTGCTTTCTACAAATAAAGATCCTGAGATATTGAAAAAGTCGAAAGCCATTCCGTAAACCACACATGACATAATAATCATCCACAAACCATTTGTTGGGTTTCCGTAAGCAAATAATCCAAAACGCAATACCCAAGCAAACATGCTAATTAACATTACTTGTTTGATTCCAAAGCGTCTTAAAAAGAAAGGAATTGCCAAAATGAATAAAGTCTCAGAAACTTGAGAAATAGACATTATAATTGTCGAATAGGTGACAACAAACGAATCGGCATATTTTGGAAAATGCTTGAATTCATCCAAAAAAACATCGCCATAAGCATTCGTCAACTGCAGCGCTCCTCCTAAAAACATGGAGAAAACAAAAAACAATGCCATTTTATAATCTGCAAAAAACTTAAAAGATTCTAAACCTAATGTTTCTATTAGTGAAGCATTTTCTTTAGACAATTTTTGTGGGCTACATTTTGGTAATGTGAAGGAATAAATACCTAACACAAATGCTGCTAAACCGGCAATATAAAACTGATATTCTGTTGCTTTATTTCCAGTTAAGTTTGTAATCCACATAGCGGCTATAAAACCTATTGTTCCCCAGACACGTATGGGAGGAAAATTACTAACAATATCTTTATTATTAAGCTTGAGTGCCGTATAGGAAATAGAATTACTCAAAGCAATCGTTGGCATATAAAAACACATGGCCAAAAGCATTATGTAAATAAAATTTTCTGGCGTTGTAACTTGTGGGATATAGAACAAAACACCTGCATAAAAAACATGAAGAATACCGTATAATTTTTCGGCATTAATCCATCTATCGGCCATAATCCCCGTTAGGGTTGGCATAAATAATGAAGCAATTCCCATTGTCCCAAAAACAAGTCCAAATTGTGTTCCATCCCAATTCTTAGTGCCAAACCAGTAATTTGCAATTGTAATTAACCAAGCTCCCCAAACAAAAAATTGAAGAAAGCTCATTATTATCAATCTATTTTTAATTCCCATGTGATGAATTGTTTTTATTTAAAAAAATAACAGGGCGTAAATCTACTATTTAAAATGGTATTTGCAACTATTTATATCGATTTAGTAGTATCATTTACCAATTCTAAAACAAGCTCAAATTGCTCTTTACGATCCAAATAGGAATTGTCAATTTCAATCGCATCTGCAGCCATTACCAAAGGAGAATCTTCCCGATGGGTGTCTATATAATCGCGCTCTTCTACATTTTTTAACACTTCTTCAAATGTTACATTATCTCCCTTTTCAACCAATTCATCGTAACGCCTTTGCGCTCTTGTTGTTGCGCTAGCAGTCATGAATATTTTAAGCTCCGCATCGGGAAAAACAACCGTACCAATGTCTCTTCCGTCCATAACAATAGCTTTGTCTTTTCCCATTTGTTTTTGTTGTTCTACTAATTTGGTACGAACTTCAGAAACTTCGGCAACTTTACTTACAAAACTAGAAACTTCTATAGTTCTAATTTGAGTCTCAACATTTGCATCATTCAAATACATTTCGGCAAAACCTAAATCAGCTTTAAATTTGAATTGCAATTTGATCAATGACAAACTATTTATTAGGGACTCTTTGTCAAAAAATTCGGCACTTATATATCCATTTTGCATAGCATAAAAAGCTACAGCACGATACATTGCGCCAGTATCAACATAAACATATCCTAAATGATTGGCGAGTTGCTTTGCCAAAGTACTTTTTCCAGTAGATGAAAATCCATCAATTGCGATAGTAATTTTTTTATCCAAAATGTAAAATTTAAAGTTTTTATGTTATTTTGAAATCTTTATTGGAAATTTATTGTTAATCCAAAAAGACTCGTATTTCCAGCTAATGTATATTTAGAATACGAATAGTTGAATTTGAGTTTATTCATTTTAAGTCCAAAACCCAATGAAACTCCAGAGAAGTTGCGTTGTTCTAAAATTCTTAATTCTTCGGCTCTTCTAAAATTATAGCCAATGCGTAAATTGAACGCTTTTTTTGGAAAAAGCTCTACTCCCACAATCACATGTCTCAGAGCATTACTAACAAATGAAACTTTTTCGTTTGTTATTTGTCCATCAAGTGACGCTTGTGATCGTACAGGATTTGCAAAAGCAATATTCCACTGCTGTAAATTTTCTAATGTAAGATGCCAACGAATAGGTACATTTTCTAACTCTTGTGAGACACCAGCGATGATTTCGAGTGGTATTTTTTCATTGACACCATTATAAGTAGAAAATTGGGTTCCAATATTTCGGATTACTAATGCCCAATTTATATCGTTTTTTTCATCAATATACAAAGCTCCAATATCCAGTGCTCCGCCAAAAGAATGATACGTTTCTAAACTAGAAGAGATCAATTTTGCACTAGCACCTATATGAATATCAGTATTTGGAACGTTGTAAGCATACCCAAAAGAGAGTGCCATTTCACTTCCTGTAAAGGAGGAAGTAGCTTGTCCATTTTCATCATAGCCTTCAAAAGTACCATAATTCACATAATTTACACCAGCCTGAAAGGTTTGTAAATGACGATCATACGTGTACGCATACGAAGCTGTACCATAAGTCACTTCCTTGAAATAACTACCATAATTTAAAGCTAAATTATTGTCCATTTCCGCATTTATAGTAGCTGGATTGTAATGCGCTTGATTTACATCATTGTCATAGATTGTAATAACTTTTCCTCCTAATGCAGCTTGCCGTGGCGAAGTAACTAAGTTTAAAAACTGATAGGTATACTTCCCTCCTATTTGGCTGTAAGACACAGCACAAACAAAAAGTAAAATGTATAATAAAAGTTTTTTATGCATGTTTTAAAGAACCATTTGTGATAGGAAAACGCAATAGCGAAGATAAAATTATAAATTTTAAATAAATCAAAAAACAAATTCCAAATTCTAAAACTTATTTTTATAAGAATTGGAACTTGGAATTATAATTTTAAAATGTTTTAAACTACAAATCCTTTGCATTTTTAACATCCTGATCCGTCAAAGCAAATTTTAATACTTCGCTCATTTCCTTCACATAATGAAAAGAAAGTCCTTCGAGATATTCTGCTTTTATCTCATCAATATCACTTTTATTCTCGTGACAGAGAATAATTTCTTTAATATTGGCTCTCTTGGCAGCAAGAATTTTTTCTTTGATTCCGCCTACAGGTAGAACCTTTCCTCGCAATGTAATTTCTCCTGTCATAGCCAAGTTTTTCTTCACTCTCTTTTGTGTAAACAGAGAGACTAGTGAAGTAAGCATCGCAATTCCTGCACTTGGACCATCTTTAGGAGTTGCTCCTTCGGGTACATGCAAGTGAATATTGTATTTAGAAAGTATATCTGAATCTAATCCTAGAAGTTTCGTATTGGCTTTGATATATTCTAAAGCAATAGTAGCTGATTCTTTCATTACTGTACCTAAATTTCCAGTAATAGTCATAATTCCTTTTCCTGGAGAAAGCAACGATTCTATAAAAAGAATATCACCACCCACTGAAGTCCATGCTAATCCAGTTACCACTCCGGCAACATCATTACTCTCGTATTTGTCTCTTCCTAATCTTGCAGCACCTAAAACTTTTATAATATCCTCGTCAGTTACTTTTTTATTGTACTCTTCTTCCATTGCAAGTGATTTTGCTGCGTTACGGATTACTTGAGCAATTTTAGCTTCTAGACCACGAACACCCGATTCACGAGTATAACCTTCCACAATTTTTTCTAGTTGTTTTTTTCCAATTGTTAAATCTTTAGTAGTCATTCCATGCTCTTTCAATTGTCTTGGAAACAAGTGTTGGCGTGCAATTTCTACTTTTTCTTCAATTGTGTAACCAGACATTCTAATGATTTCCATTCTGTCTTGCAAAGCAGGTTGAATCGCTGCCATATTATTAGAAGTTGCAATAAACATCACTTTAGACAAATCATATCCCATTTCCAGAAAATTGTCATAAAAAGAATTGTTTTGCTCTGGATCTAAAACTTCAAGCAAAGCTGATGAAGGATCACCATTATGACTATTAGACAATTTGTCAATTTCATCCAAGACAAAAACCGGATTTGATGTTCCTGCCTTTTTCAAACTTTGAATAATTCGTCCTGGCATTGCACCGATATAGGTTTTTCTATGTCCTCTAATTTCAGATTCATCACGCAAACCACCCAGAGAAATACGAACATATTCTCTTCCTAAGGCTTCAGCAATCGAACGTCCAATCGAAGTTTTACCTACTCCAGGAGGTCCTGTCAAGCAAATAATTGGAGATTTCATGTCATTTCGCAATTTTAAAACTGCTAAATGTTCTATCATTCTTTTCTTAACATCTTCTAGACCAAAATGATCTCTATCTAATATCTTTTGTGCTCTTTTTAAATCGAAATTATCCTTAGAATACTCATTCCATGGCAATTCTAAAAACAGCTCTAAATAATTCCTTTGAATACCAAAATCTGGCGCTTGCGGATTCATGCGACGCATTTTAGATAATTCTTTTTCGAAATGTATCTTAGTTTTCTCATCCCATTTTTTGGTCAAAGATTTCTGTAGCATTTCGTCCATTTCCTCTTCCTGCGAAACACCACCAAGTTCTTCTTGGATCGTTTTCATTTGCTGGTGAAGAAAATATTCCCGTTGTTGTTGGTCTAAATCAAAACGGACTTTAGATTGAATATCATTTTTTAGTTCCAGTTTTTGCAACTCAATATTCATGTAACGCAACGTCTCTAAAGCTCTGACCTTTAACTCTGTAATTGCAAGTAAATCTTGTTTTTCTTTAACAGACAAATTCATGTTTGAAGTAACAAAATTAATCAAGAATGATTGGCTCTCAATATTCTTGATAGCAAAAGTTGCTTCGCTAGGAATACTCGGGCTTTCTTTGATAATCTGAATTGCTAACTCTTTAACTGAGTCTAGAATTGCTAAAAATTCAGTATCGTTTTTCTTAGGTCTTTTTTCAGGAACTTCCTTTATTTTTGCTGTCAGGTATGGTAATTCTTCAACAACTGATTCGATTTCAAAACGTTTTTTACCTTGTAAAATTACGGTAACATTCCCATCAGGCATTTTTAAAACTCGTAAAATACGAGCTACAGTTCCTATTTTATGAATATCATTTTTGGTAGGATCTTCCTCTTCCTCATTGATTTGGGCTACAACACCAATATTTTTACCAGCTGCATTTGCATCATTTATCAATTTGATTGATTTATCACGTCCAGCCGTAATTGGGATTACAACACCTGGGAATAAAACCATATTTCGCAAAGGCAAAATTGCCAATAATTCTGGTAATGCCTCATTATTCATTTCCTCCTCATCTTCAGGAGTCAAAAGTGGAATTAAATCTGCTTCCGAATCAAATTCTTGAAGTGACAGATTGTCAATAGTAAGTATTTTATGATTTGACATATATTGTTTTAAGTCTTTTTGTCATTAAAAAA
>CBDUEE010000074.1:0-12019 GCA_965366105.1 uncultured Flavobacterium sp.
TATCAGAATTATCAAAACGTCCCAATACCTCGAAAGAGTTGTTGGGATTTTTTTTGCCCAAATCTTGAGTAGCAATAAAAGAACAAGAATTAATGTTAGCCAAATCAATCACATTGATTCCACCTGTTTTTCCTTGTGGAATATAAGTCAAGGCATCTTCTGTATCGCGAATGAGGATTTGTATCCAAGATGGGCATTCAAATACGCCTTCACCAAGAGAATAGGCTTGCGAAAGCAATTCGGTCATTCCGTATTCCGAGTGAATAACGGATACTCCAAAACCTTCACAAAGTTGCTGGTGCAGTTCTTCGCGAATCATTTCTTTGCGTTTGCCTTTCATTCCGCCAGTTTCCATTATAATCGTATTTTGTAAATTAAATTGCTGTTTCTCGATTAGATCTAATAAAGCATAGGTAACACCGATAAGAATGACATTTTGACCTGCTTGATCTAATTCGATTAACTTTTTGATTAACTCGTCGTGGTTGTGCAAATAGAATCCGCTTTCGGTTTGATTAGAAAGCCGAATCAAATCTTCGACCATATAAATCAGTGAAGAGCCTTCGCGCTCCAAATAAGAAGGTAGTAAAGCCAAAACTACGTAATCTTCAATGTTTCCGTAAAACTCTGAAAAGCCTTTGCGATAACTTTCTTCATAGATAGAAGCATCCGTTACAAGATGCTTACTTGTTATGGTTCCAGTTGTACCACTGCTTGTAAAAGTTTCTTCAATAGGATTAGTATTCGAAACTACGTTATGACTCTTAAAAAACTGTATTGGCAAAAACGGAATTTGCTCTACTGATTTTACTTTATGAGAATCTGTGTTCAAAAGTTCACAAAATTCACGATACACCAAGTTGTTCTCGTATTGATGACGAAATACTTTTAGGGCAATTTTCTCAAATTGTTTTTGATTAGAAATGGTAAATATATCAGAAGCTAAAATCAAAATATTTTTTTTGCAAAAGTAATCAAAAAATCTCTTGGGTTTTTAGAAACCTAAATTCTGCTAAATATTTTTCATAAAAAAAGCTCCAAATTTAATTAGAGCTTTGTGAATATTTTTTGAAGTATTATCGTATAATTAATTTTCGAGTAGCCGATGCTTCTTTTTCGTTGATTTTTATAATATAAACACCCGAGAGTAAATTAGAAACATTTAGTTCTCTAGAACTTAATTGTGTTTGCAATACTTTTTTGCCTAAAACATCAAAGATGATTATTTCTTTATCGAAATCATTTTTTGTTGTAATGAAGACTTTTCCATTGTTCACAGGGTTTGGGTACAAGTTCAAACCTTCTATTGCAACGGTTTCTTGTGTTCTTGGTTGCGGTTTAGTTTCCTGTGCACAAACGCTCATAGAAAATAAAAAAACCAATAAAGTAATACTATAAAAGTAGTTTTTTGCCATCAGATTTATTTGAATAGTAAATATACAAAAATAATTCAAATAGTGTACCAAAAAAAATGCCTCCCTAAAAAGGAAGGCATTTTGATCATTTATTTTTCTATTAGAATCCAATTGCCCATCCAATTGCCCATGATGGAGTTGCAACTCCATTACCAGCTCCTGTAGCTGTTGCAGATGTAGTAGCGAAATTAGCATTTACTGTAGCGCTTACTCCTGAAGTTGCAGGTGCTACAGCAGTAGTTTTTCCTTTGATTGTTGTAGTTACATCAGAATCAATTTTTAAATTGATCACTTTTAGTGAAGTCCCTGCATTCACTAAGGTTTCATCATTTTCGATATCGAAACCTGTAGCCCAACCTTTGATCACTACATTTGTAAAAATACCTTTTGTTCCTCTTCTTAATTTCATTGCTTGATTTTCTGCAAAGGCAGTTGTATTAGCAGTACTTCCAGGTCCAATAAGAGTTAAGTTCGTGATAGAAGGATTTGCAATAGGAGTATTCCCAAAACCAAACTCGTAATTATCAGCTTCAATACCTCTGTTCCCTTTACCAAAGTCCAATCTACCGTACCAATCTGTATTTGTTCCAGACCATCCTTCAGTCCAGTCAAATTGATCATCTTCGTTACCAATAGAGATAATGTGATCCGTATTTACAGTTCCTCCAAAAAATTCAACACCATCATCAGATCCGTGAATTAATTGTACGTAGCTAATTGTTGTTCCTGAACCCACACCAAATAATGAAAGTCCGTTAAATTCTTTATCAGCATTAAAAAGTGCTCCCGCATATTCAATTCTCAAATATTTAATAGAACCAGAGTTGTCATTAGATACTGTTCCGCCATATGTTAAATCTCCCACTTCTGATTGTGCAGTACTTGCTCCTCCACTTATACGGTTGATGGGTGCTTTTCCACAAATAACTAATCCTCCCCAGTCACCACCTGCTTTTGTAGTTTTGCCACTTGTCATAACAACTGGTTTTGTAGCAGTTCCGTTTACATTAATTTTTCCACCTTGCGCAACTGCAATGTAGGATGCCGTACCGCCAGTTCCTTCAATAACAGTTCCAGCAGGAATTGTCAATGTAGCGTTGTTGTTTACTTGGATTTTTCCAGTAAGTTTATAAACCTTGCTTGCATCTAGGATCACTTCTCCATCAGTTATTGTTCCTTTAAAATCGGCTGCATTAGCAACGAAAGTAGAAGTAGAGGAATCAGCCACTGGATCATTCGATGTACAACTAGTCATAACGCTAGCTGTTACAACTAAAAGACTTAATAATTTTACAGTTAATTTTTTCATAGTTTTTTTAATGTTTTTCATTTGTTTTGTTATGGCAAATATCAAGTAAACACTTTTTTTAGAGGTTAGCTTACTGTGAACCTTGGATTAAGAAAAAGGGTATTTAATGTTAGCTTAATGTTGCTATGTTAAGAAGGTTTTAAACGTAAAAAGAGACTGTTCGGTTTTAGCGCAACAGCCTCTTTTACATACTTGATGAATTTTTTAAAACTGATAGTTGATACTAAGACTTAGGGTTAATCCCTTTTTATAACTTAATAAGTTTACATCTCCATTTAGGTTTTCTTGAACTTGATTAATTGTAGGGTTTAAAATGTTTTTTAGCACAAAAGTTAATCCTACCTTTTCATTTAATTTTGATTTTGCAACAAAGTCTAAAGTTCCAAATGCCTTATCAACAATATCACCTCTTTGTAAGGTACCAATAGCATATATTCTGTCAGAGAAATAAGAGTAGGCAATTGTTGAGGTTAGATTAGTTTTTTTATTGTTCCATTCGTTAAAAAAACTTAAATCAGCATTCAATAATACGTCAGAAGCTCCCGTGAATTTTCCTTTTTTAGAAGTGAAATCAACTTCAAAAGCAGTTTCTTTTTTTACTTTACTAGAATTAAGTTCTTGATTGGAATATAGGTAAGAGAGATTTACTCCTGCAGAAAGTTTTTTAGAATTTTCAGTATCAATGTTAAATAGTTGTTTGCGATATTCAACTTCGGCACCAGTTACATAGCCATAATTACCTGTGTTAACATAAGAAATGTCGTTTGTAGAGGAGTTAATTGTAACTTCATTCATTGGGTTTTGGATGTATTTACCAAAAGCAGTTACCGAAATTAACTCTTCATTTTTAGGAAAAAATTCCCATTTTAAATCTAAGTTATAATCATCTGAAGCATATAAATTTTTGTTTCCTATATACACTTGGGTTACTTCTTCATATAAAAAGGGTGCTCTTTCTTTAAATTGCGGTAACGTATAGGTTTTGCTTAATCCCAAACGAAAATTTTGTTTTTCAGCTAATTCGTATTTTATTATAATACTTGGTAAAAAAGCTGTTTTGTCTAGTTGACTGCTTTTTGTTATAGGGTCCAGTTGTGTATTCCAAGTGATTTTTTGGGCTATTTTTTCGCCTCTTAAACCTACCACTGCAGTCAATTTATTAAATTTATATTCGGTGTTAATAAATCCAGCATTTATATTTTGGTCTCCGTTATAAAATTGTGGATTTAAAGCAGAAGGTTCAAATTGATCTCCTCTAAAAGTGATGATTTTAAAATAATTATTATTAAAATTAGATTGATTGTAAAACAAATCTAAATTATTAGGATCTACAATATCAGATAAGTGCGTATTGTCTGATTTGAAGTTAAATTGAGTTGCTTCAAAATTTCTAGTTTTAACTCTTCCACTATATCCAAAAGTGAATTTTCCTTTGTATTCGCCTTCTTCATTTTTGTTGAATTTGTAATCGTAACTTAAGTTTGCAGCAATTTCATCTTCTTTTAAATTTTGAAAATAACGATTGTTACTTCCTGCATTTGATAAAAGAGTGTAGCCGCCCGCTACTTTATTTAGAGTATTAGTTGTTCGGTCTGGAGTATCTCCTTTGATGTTATTGTAGGACAATCCCCAATTGAATTTTGAACGCTCGTTTAGCTTATGTTCTCCTAACAATTGGTTTACCCATAAATCATTTTTATTGTATTCATTTCTTCTAATTAAAGCATTTCCAGCATCACCTCCATCAACAAAGTAACCACTATATTCTTTTTTAGATTGAACGCTCGTATTAATGAATAAAGTGTTGAAATTGATTTTATTATTAGTGTTAATTTTATATCCTAAATTCAGTAAGCCAGTCGTATTTGTATTATAGGTAATGTCAGTGTAAATGCTGTAATTTTTATTAGCTACACCTGTTCCAGAAACAGATCCTTTAGTAGAACCATTACTTTTAGAGTTGCACTCATTGTCGTAAGATGCGGTTGCAAACAAACTAATTTTGCCTTCGTTGCCTACTTTAAACGAAGTTCCTCCAGACAGATTGAATGAACTAGCAATTGGTGTTTTGTTCTCTAATTGGTTTGTTTGATAATTGTACTGCATTAATGGTTTTGAAGGAATCGAACGATTTGTAAAACCGAAATCTCCAAAACCTTTTAGGAGGCTAAAATCAGTCACATTTAAGGAGTTTGTGTTTATTTTTGAACCTATTACTAATTTAAAAAAAGCTTGTCCTTTATGCTCTTTAGAAATAATATCAACATTACCACCTGCAAAGTCACCATAAAATTTCCCATTGTACACTTTGTCAATCGAAATATATTCTACAATATCAGTTGAAAAAATATCTAGATTAAGGTTTTTCTTGGTTGGATCATTGGAAGGGATTGGAAGTCCATTCATGGTTGTCGAATTGTAACGATCTCCTAAGCCTCTTACAAAGATATTTCCAGAACCTTCTTGTTTTGTGATACCAGTAGTTTTAGTCACAGCAGTTGCTACATCGCTAACTCCTTTTCGAGACAATTCCTGGGCGCCTATGGATTGTTTGATATCTACTGCGTTTTTTTGTTCTAATAATAGTGCAGTTTCTTTTTGTCTACTTACATTAGCTCTTACAACTACATCTTCTAGTTTGTATCCTGCAGAACCCAATGCATGATTGATTGTCAAGGTTTCATTAGCGGTAACTTTTACAGGAATTTCTACAGATTCATACCCTACAAAACTAAATTGTAATGTATAGTTTCCGGGAGCTACAGCGATAGAAAATTTTCCATCAATGTCCGTGTTGGTTGCATTCTTTGTTCCAGCAATAAAGACGTTAGCAAATGGTAATGATTGGTTGTTAGCTTCTTTATCAGTCAAGATTCCAACGATTGTACCTTTGTTTTGTGAAAAAGAAATAGCTGTTATGAATAACGTTATAAAAATTAATTTGAATTTCATTTGGTTTGTTTTTTTGCAAAGTAACGTTCGAAATGTAAAATATAAGTTACCGACTTGTTAGGTTTGTGTTTTGTTTTTGTCATTAAATAGCGCCAATATTAAATTACCGTTAACACCTTTTCAGTAACGCATTTATGACTACATTTACCATTCAAAAAACAATTTTTGACGCTTTATGAAGAAAAAAAATACGAAAATTCTACTGGTCGATGACGAGCCAGATATTTTAGAAATAATAGGATATAACCTCTCTCAAGAAGATTATCAAATCTTTACAGCCTCTAATGGTAAAGAGGCTATAGCCAAAGCCAAAAAGATAATTCCAGACCTTATTATAATGGATGTTATGATGCCTGAAATGGATGGAATGGAAGCTTGCGAAAACATTAGAAAAATACCAGAATTAAGTAATGTACTAATTACTTTTTTGACTGCTAGAAGCGAAGATTACTCTCAAGTTGCTGGTTTTGATGCTGGTGCGGATGATTATATTACAAAGCCAATTAAACCTAAATTATTGGTAAGTAAGGTAAAAGCGTTGTTGCGCCGTCTAAAAGATAAAGAGCAAAATAGCGAAACACTCAATGTAGGAGGAATCGAAATTAATCGTGAAGAATATAAAATTGTAAAAGATAATATTGAAATCGTATTGCCTAGAAAAGAATTTGAATTGTTCTATCTTTTGGCTTCAAAACCTGGAAAAGTTTTCAAAAGAGATGAAATTCTGGACAGAGTTTGGGGGAATGAAGTTGTTGTAGGCGGAAGAACAATTGATGTTCACATCAGGAAATTACGAGAAAAAATTGGCGAAGAATTATTCAAAACAATCAAAGGAGTAGGGTATAAGTTTGAAGTATAAATGACAATAAATTTTAAAAAAACATATCGATTTGCCGTAAAGTCCGCACTTTATATTACACTATTTTCCACAGGGTTAGTTGGTTACCTGACTTATCTGTTTTTTAGTTTTTCCTATCAGTTTTGTCTCATTTTCGGCTTTTTTATTGCTACTTTCTCTTTTATTGTAATCCAGTATCGTGTCGAACGATTTATTTATAAAAAGGTAAAAAAGATTTACGATGATGTCTCTTTATTAGAATCTAGCACTTTTATGAATCAGCCCATCACTACAGATATGGCAACGCTGACACGTGAGGTTAAAAAATTTGCTACAGATAAAAAACTCGAAATAGAAACCCTAAAAGTAAGGGAAGAATACAGAAGAGAGTTTTTAGGTAATGTTTCTCATGAGCTCAAAACGCCACTTTTTATGGTTCAAGGATACTTATCAACCTTACTTGATGGAGCCATGAGTGATAAAACAATTCGAAAAAAATACTTAGAACGCGCAGAAAAAGGTGTGGAAAGACTCATTTATATTGTGCAGGATTTAGATATGATTTCTAAACTTGAAATAGGAGAGTTGAACTTAGAAATAACCGAATTTGATATCGTTAAGCTCATTGAAAATGTATTTGATTTGCTGGAAATGAAAGCCTCTAAAAAAGATATTTTGTTGATGTTTGACATGAAATACAACAGCCCAATTTTGGTTGTGGGCGATCAGGAGAAAATCGAACAAGCAGTCATGAATTTAATTGTAAACTCAATCAAGTACGGAAAATTAAAAGGATCTACAGAAGTAAGTATAGAGGATTTAACCGCAGAAAAGGTAATTATTCGAGTAACTGATAATGGCGATGGTATCGTAAAGAAAAATATATCAAGACTTTTTGAGCGTTTTTATCGTGTAGATAAAAGTGGTGCAAGAACTGAAGGAGGTTCAGGATTAGGATTGTCTATTGTAAAACATATTATTGAGGCACACGATGAGAAGATTTTTGTAGATAGCACTTTTGGTGTAGGCTCTGAATTTTCTTTCACACTTCAAAAAGTAAAAAAGATAAAGAAGCGAAATCAGTAATAGTTCTTTTCTCTGTTCAAAAAAAACTGGCTTCTAAGAGATTGTTCCCAATAAGTTAGACACTATTTGGGGACATTTTTATTCTCAAACTTAAAGAGTATTTCTTATTTTTCAAAAACCTGAAATAAAGATTTCCAGTTAATTTTAGAATTAATTTCAAGTAATCCTTTGTAATACGGAATGTCTTGAATGTTTTCTATTTTAAAATCATCTTGATTTGCATAAGGAACTAAACCTTCTTCCTTGTATTTTTTAGCTAAATATTCCTGCTCGAATTGTCCAGGCGTTGGGATAAAAAACGCTTTTTTTTGTAGCTGTACCAGATCCATTATTGTAGTGTAACCAGAGCGACACAAGATTATTTCACTTTCGTTAAAAGCCTTTTCGAGTTCGATTGAGCTCATAAAATTATAATAGGTTACATTGTCTACTTGTTCCTGTATTTGATTTTTTTCTACTAGTCCTTTTATAAAGATTATTTTTCCTGAATATTTTAAAATTTCTATTTTTAATTTTTCTTCTAATATCTCTCGCTGAGGTTCAGGTCCCGAGAGAATAATCATTAAATCATATTTTTTTTCTGTTTCTTTTCTATTCAAACGGCTTAAAGGGCCTATGTAATTAATATTAAAAGGAGTCTTTTTTAAATGTCCCAATTTTCCAGAAAGATTTAGAATTCCAGCAACATCCGGAACCCAACATTCAGTATATTTTTTTATAATAGACTGGTGCATCTTACTCGTTATCCAAGTGGTGTTTCCTGATAACACATTCAATTGATGTGTTATGTAAACCGATGGAACTTTATTGCTAAAAACACCTAATCTATTGTCTGAAATAATACCGTTAATAGTGTATTTTTCGATCCATTTTTCAATACTATTTTTCTCTTTTTTAATGGCTCTACTCGTTTTCAAACTGTTTTTTAACAACTTCCATTTTAGATTTTTACCCTTTTTTGCATATTCAATTTGGTAAGAGGGAAGTTCTAGTGTTAGTAAATTAGGAAATTCTTTTTTTAATAGTTTTAATGCAATTCCATCACTAGCAATTATTGGAGTATAATTGTTTTCTAATAAGGCTTTAATTATAGGAATACAGCGAGTTGCGTGACCTAAGCCCCAATTTAATGGTGCTACTAATATTTTTTTATTATTGTTTGTATTCATTAATGCAATAAAGATATTCTTAATTATACTTCAAAACAAAGGGGACAATTTTTTATAAAGTCCCCTTTTGTTATTTAATTTCGAAAAATTTAATCTTGAACATAAGTTTTGTTTCCATTTGAGTTGATGTAATATTTTCCTCCTCTTGGACCCGTATATACTTTTTTTCCGTTATATTCTCCAGTAATTTTGTCAGCAATTTTTGGAGCTTTCTCGTTAGTCTCTTTAATTTTAGTTGTGGTTTTTTTGGCTTGGGTTTTAGCAGTTGATCCTTCTTTTTTAAGGTTTTCTGCTTTTTTCTCGACTTTTGTGGCTTTGTCTTCCACTTTAGCAGCTTTATTCTTTACTTCACTTTTTGCCTTTTCTGCTTTTTCTTTTGTTTCAGCAGCTTTGGCTTTTGTTTTAGCTGCCGTTTCTTTAGCAGTTACTTTGGTGTTTTTTTCTAATTTTGCTTCAGCTGCTTTTGTTTTAGCTGCCGTTTCTTTTACATCCGCTTTAGCTTTTGCAGCTTTCTCTGCTTTTGCGTCAGCAGCTTTTGCTTTAGCATCGGCCTTTGCTTTCGCTGCTTTTTCTTTTGCATCAGCAATAGCCTTTGCCGCTTTTTCTTCTTTAGCTTGTGCGGCTTTTTCAGTTTTTGCTTTCTTTTTTTCTAAGGCTGTTTCTTGGGCGTAAAAATTTGTAGATAAAAGGAATACAAAACTCAATAATAATAACTTTTTCATCGTGTTTTTTTTTAGGTTTTTATAGTAATGTTTACTACATATAAAATTAATAACTTTTTATCAAAAAAAATGTTAAATAGTTAAAAATAAGCTCTCAATTGTACGTTTCCTGTATGAATAGTTTGATTCGTTTCGCTTTTCCTTCCTTGGTAGTTAAAGTTTATATCTAAAAATTGTGTAATGTTTTTTTGCATTAGTAATTTCCAAGTTAAATTCTGACCTGTCTGTAAGCCTTCTAACATTTGAAATCCTACAGCAGAAAATTCATTTCCTTCAAATTTATTTTGGTAAAAAGAAACTTCTCCGTTCATCGTAAATTTTTTATCACTTGCATAAGAAAACGAAGTTCCAAAACGGTTTTGCATTAACTTCTCTAAAACCCCAATTTGATTGCTTTTATTTTGCAATTCATAAAAAATGTCCCAACTAGTATTTTTAGAAAATAAATAACTAATTTTTGAAGCCATCTGGTATCCGCTGATTTCATAATTTTTTTCTGGAAAATTTTCCGATTCAGTTGCCGTTCGGATCGTCTTTGCGAAAAAACCAAAAAGCCAACTTTTTTGGTATAAATGTGCATATTGTAATTGGTGGGAACTATTTGTAGCTGCCTGCGAGCCAATAGATAATAAGTTTTTAGTTTTATTTTCTAAATAAGTATACGTTATAGAGTGATTTTGTTTCCCTCTATTATAAAACAAGCTGTTTCTTAAGCTAGAATTCAATCCTAAAACAGTTGCATCAGATCTTCTAAACGGATTTAATTCAAAATTAGCACCGTTATTTTGATTTTTTCTATCAATTATAAAGGCAGTTTGATTATAAAAATAGGATAACAATTTCTTTAATCCTTTCTCGTTTTGCCATTGATTTGGATTCAATGTTATTGATTGTGAGAATTTATTTTGGTGCGTTTTTAAATAAATTCGATTGGGTAAAAATACCCGAATAAATTTTGCCTGATCAATAAATGGAGCTACTTCAAACTCTTGTAATTCCTGAATTCCATTATTGTTATAATCATTCCAGGTATAAACTCCTTGTCCTGCTGAAACTTCTAGATAAGTGAATTCCTGTTGTGGGATACTTCCTGAATTTGTTTCGTATACTGTTGTAGTTTGAATTAATTGATTAAAAAACCGATCGTTGTACACTATTCTGGAATTTAAAGTAGATTCCTTTTTCCTTCTTGGATCTACAAAATCCAGCATTCTGTAATTAGCGTAAACAGACAAATCACTTTTGTTGTTTTGAATTAATTTTGATTTTAGTTGAAAAGTGTTGGAAGCATTTACTCTTTGTATTAAGCCATTTTGTAAACTATCATTCGTTCGTCTCAAATAGCCTAATGTTATATAAACTTTGGTACTGTCACCTCTTCCTGTAAACACACCATATTCTGTAAATTTTTGGCTTAAAGCCGAAAATTGATTGGTTGTTTTATTTTTTTCTTGATTGTCTTCGAGTCTCAAACTAGAGCCTATCCAGTTATTATCAAAATGAAAACGAACTTGAGACTGGTTTCTAATAAATTGAGAGGATAAGGAACTTCCGTCACTTTTCAATATACTTCCTTGATTGTTAAAAGTCCACTTTTTTAATTGAAAACGACTGTTTAAAATATGTCTGTTACCTGAAAAATTGTCTGAGAAATTCAGTTTCTCAAATTGATACAATACTTTTCCTTTATCGGTAGTATTGAGTTTGGGATTTAAATCCAATTCTAATCCAGTAATAAGTAAACTTTGATTTCCAATTCCGGCCGTTCCTAAATTCCAATCTCTATCAAATTCTATAGTGTACAGTCGCTCTACGGATCTAAAATCCTTTTGAATAAATTGATATTTTGTAAAAGCATCCAAACTCCATTTTTTTGAAAAAATCCTTTGTTTAGCGTTTATTTTTCCAGCTAAACCTTTATTATCGCCATCATCTATGGACGAAAATAAATTTTTGTCATTGTTGCTAATACCTATTTCAAAATCGATGGCTGTTTTTTCTGTGGGTTTGTATTTCCCTAAAAAAATAGCAACTTGAATTTTTGTAGGTGCAATAAGTGGTGTTATAGGTTCGTAATTTCCTTGTAAAATTCCATTTATGGATCCCACATATTCATAAATTCGTGTAATAGTTGCTGAATTTGATAAAACATAATTTCCATTATTTGTTCCTACCAGAGAGAACCTAACATTAAATAAATCGAGCTGTTTGTCATTAGAATATTCGAAAATTTCGGCACTATTGTAGCTTGTTTTTCGGTACAAAACTTTATTCTCTGAGTAAGAATCGGAATAGGCCGAAGGGGCAACCATTAAGTTTTGATTATCACCTGCATTTACTAGTATTAGCGCTTGTTCTTGAGATAAATTTTGTTGTAAGGGTTGGTTTTTTTGATCATTTTCTGAGTACAAATAACCACCAAATGTCCAAGACTTATTCTCGTGAGTAGCACCAGCATAAGTGACAAAACGAGTGTAATTTCGATCAGAATATTGGTATTCGATAGCAATTCGCATTTCGGAAGTGAT
>CBDUEE010000075.1:0-11853 GCA_965366105.1 uncultured Flavobacterium sp.
ACCATTTCTTTGAAAGCATTTCCAGAAAGACCTAAGTTAAAAGCAATTCTTCTTGCTTGAAAACCTTGTAATCCTACAGCAGGATCAATTTCCTCAGTAAAGATTAAATGTGGTGTATGTTCTGCAACTTCCTCAATATCCATTCCACCTTCAGTAGAATACATAATCATGTTACGTCCAGTAGCTCTGTTTAATAATACAGAAACATAAAACTCAGAAGTTTCGCTTTCTCCAGGATAGTAAACATCTTCTGCGATTAAAACGGTACTCACTTTTTTACCTTCAGCCGAAGTTTGAGGTGTAACTAATTGCATTCCTATAATTTGTCCTGCAATTTCTTCTACTTGTTGTAAGTTTTTGGCAAGTTTAACTCCTCCACCTTTTCCACGTCCACCTGCATGAACTTGGGCTTTTACAACATACCAACTTGTACCAGTTTCGGTAGTTAATTGTTTTGCAGCCTCTACAGCTTCTGCTGCGCTATTTGCAATGATTCCGCGTTGAATGCGAACTCCGTAGCTTGCTAAAATCTCTTTTCCTTGATATTCGTGTATGTTCATAATATAGAATTTGTCTGGCTTCTGAATTTATTTCAGTTTAAAAGTGCGACAAAAATAGCAAAATTCATCTGAATAGAGAAATCTTTTGTACTTAAAAAAATATAATAGCTTTCATTAAGCAAATTAGGATTGATTTTGTGGTTTTTAATCCAAGTCTTAAGTAAAACACCCATTTTATCTAAGCAGCAAAAAACTACTATAACGATTGAGTTAATCGTACTCAACCCTCTATAAATAAAGGATTGACACTATTTATTAGATTGAAAAAATGATAAATTATTGATTTATCATTTACAATGTACTAAAATTATTCAATTATCATTCATGATGTATTTTTCTAATACTATTGCAAAAATATAATATTTATAGCCCAAAAGATGAATTAAATTCAATGAAACCTTTATTTTTGTACAAAAAATACATTCACAATGAAAATTAAAGAACAAGGCCTTTATTTGCCCGAATTTGAACATGATAATTGCGGAGCAGGATTCATTTGTAATTTAAATGGAATTAAGTCAAATGATATTATACACAAAGCGCTCGATATTTTAATAAAATTAGAGCATCGTGGAGCTGTAAGTGCCGATGGAAGAACCGGTGATGGAGCAGGAATACTTTTTGATATTCCTCATGATTTTTTTAAGAAAGTATGTGACTTTGAAATCCCCGAAGTAAGACAATATGCAGTAGGAATGGTTTTTATGCCAAAAAGTGTAAATCAAGTCGCTTTTTGTAAAACAGCTTTTGAAAATGCTATAAAAGACCAAAATCTATCCATTTTAGGATGGAGAGAAGTACCAGTTGCTGCCGAGAATCTCGGACAAATTGCTGCTGAAAAAGAACCAACAGTAAAACAAGTATTTGTTGGAAAAAATGGTTTAGACATAACGGAACAGCAATTTAACGCCAAAATGTTTGCCGCTAGAAAAATTACAGAGCATGCTATTCGAAATTCTAGAACTTCTGAAAGTCACATGTTCTATTTTTCTAGTTTTTCAACTACTACTATAATATATAAAGGACTGTTGATGCCCGAGGATATCAGCCGTTATTATACGGATTTATCGGATACTGATTTAGTTACCAGACTGGCGCTAGTACACCAGCGCTTTTCTACCAATACATTCCCATCATGGGAGTTAGCACAACCTTTTAGATACATGTGTCATAATGGTGAAATTAATACGCTTCGTGGAAACATCAGCAGAATGCGCGCTCGTGAAGAATTGATGGAAAGTACTATTTTTGGTGATGATTTAAAAAAACTATTCCCTATTATTTTGGAAGGAAAATCAGATTCAGCTTCTATGGATATGGTTGTCGAATTATTATTAATGACTGGCCGTTCTTTACCTGAAGCCATGATGATGGTTGTTCCTGAAGCTTGGGAAAAACACCAAACCATGTCTGAAGAGAAAAAAGCATTTTACGAATACAATGCTTGTATCATGGAACCTTGGGACGGTCCTGCTTCTATTCCTTTTACAGATGGTGACGTTATTGGTGCTTTGCTCGATAGAAACGGATTGCGTCCTTCTCGTTATACTTTGACCAAAAGTGGTTTTGTAATTATGTCTTCAGAAATTGGGGTTCTCGATATCAAGCCCGAAGATGTAATTCAACACGGTCGTTTAGAACCAGGGAAAATGTTCTTAGTAGACATGAACGAAGGCCGAATCATAGAGGATGACGAGATTAAAAATGCCATTGCAACCAAAAGACCTTATAAAAAATGGTTGGATGAAAACTTACTCCAATTAGCTGAAGTTCCTTATACCAATAACGCAATTCCAACTGAAAGTGTAGATTTTGAAACCAGACAGCGTTTATTTGGCTATACCATAGAAGATTTAAAAACAATCATAAATCCTATGGGAGCTCAAGGTGTAGAAGCTTTAAGCTCGATGGGGAACGACACTCCATTAGCCGTTTTATCCGATCAGCCACAACTTTTATATAATTATTTCAAACAATTATTCGCACAAGTTACTAATCCGCCTTTGGATGGTATTCGTGAAGAGATTATTACAGATATTAGTTTAGCTGTTGGTGGTGATTTTAATCTTTTTGAAATTGAATCTAAACAATGTAAAAAGCTAAAAATTCAAAATCCTGTTATTTCTAATGAGGATTTGGATAAATTAAGAAATATTGACCATGTTGATTTCAAATCAGTAACCATTTCTACATTATATGATATAGAAAAAGGAGTAAACGGATTAGAACGTGCTTTAGAAAGAGCGGTTCAAGCAACATTTAAAGCAGTTTCTGAAGGTTGTAATATCGTAATTATTTCGGATAGAGGCGTAAGTGATAAAATGGCTCCTATACCAATGTTATTGGCGTGTTCTTACATTCATCATTCACTGAACATCCTTAAATCACGTTCTAAATTCGGAATCATTATCGAATCAGCAGAACCTCGTGAACCGCACCATTTTGCCTTATTATTTGGTTATGGAGCAAGCGCAATCAATCCTTATATGGTGAATGAAATTATTCACAACCAAATCAATCAAGGTTTTATCACTGGTGTAAAAGCAGATTACGCTATCAAAAACTACAATAAAGCGATTGCAAAAGGAATTCTTAAAATCATGAATAAAATTGGCATCTCTACCTTGCATTCGTACAGAGCTGCGCAGATTTTTGAAATTTTAGGTTTAAATAAAACATTCTCTTCTAAATATTTCCCGTATACTCCATCTAGAATTGAAGGAATTGGTCTAATGGAAATCGAAAAAGAAATCAAGAAAAGATATCAAAAAGCTTTTCCAAATTCTGAAATAGCGAATTTATTACCACTTGAAATTGGAGGAATTTACAGATGGAGACGTAATGGTGAAAAACACATGTTTAACCCAACGACTATTTCTAAATTACAACAAGCGGTACGATTAAATAGCCCAGAAAGTTACAAAGAATATGCTACTATGGTGAATGATCAAAGCGAAAACTTGATGACAATTAGAGGTTTATTCGAATTTAATAATCTAGATCCTATTTCGATTGACGAAGTAGAACCTTGGACCGAAATTGTAAAAAAATTCAAAACTGGCGCGATGTCCTACGGATCTATAAGTCAGGAAGCCCATGAAAATTTGGCAATAGCCATGAACAGAATTGGCGGAAAAAGTAATTCTGGAGAAGGTGGAGAAGATCAAAGACGTTTCCAGAAAGAGGAAAATGGAGATTCTAAAAATAGCGCTATCAAACAAGTTGCTTCTGGAAGATTTGGAGTTTCGATAAACTACTTGACAAACGCTAAAGAGATTCAAATAAAAATGGCGCAAGGTGCAAAACCTGGCGAAGGCGGGCAATTACCCGGTGAAAAAGTGGTGCCTTGGATTGCTGCAACAAGAAATTCTACTCCTTATGTGGGATTAATTTCTCCACCTCCACATCATGATATTTATTCTATCGAAGATTTATCACAATTAATTTTTGATTTAAAAAATGCGAATCGAGAAGCACGTATTAATGTAAAATTAGTTTCAGAAGTTGGCGTTGGAACAATTGCAGCTGGTGTTGCAAAAGCAAAAGCAGATGTAATTTTAATTTCAGGCTATGATGGAGGAACTGGTGCGGCACCATTGACATCCTTACAACATACAGGAATTCCTTGGGAACTTGGTTTAGCCGAAGCGCAACAAACCTTAATTTTAAATGATTTAAGAAGTCGTGTGGTTTTAGAATGTGATGGACAATTAAAAACAGGACGTGACGTAGCTATTGCAGCTTTACTTGGCGCGGAAGAATTTGGTTTTGCAACTGCTCCATTAGTAGCATCCGGTTGTATTATGATGCGCGCTTGTCACTTGAATACTTGTCCTGTCGGAATTGCCACTCAAGATCCTGAATTAAGGAAAAACTTCAAAGGAACGCCAGAACACATCATCAACTTCATGTATTTTATTGCAGAAGAATTAAGAGAAATAATGGCACAATTAGGATTTAGAACACTAAAAGAAATGGTGGGACAATCTCAGAAACTGAATGTTAATAAGGCGATTACACATTACAAAGCCAGTGGATTAGATCTATCAGCCATTTTATACAAACCAGAAAAAGCGAAAACGGTTCCAAATCATAATACTACAACACAAGATCACGCATTAGAGCACGTACTCGATTTTGATATTATAAAAGCAGCGATTCCTTCTATTTATAGAAAAGAAAAAACAAGAGTTACTTTCAAAATTAAAAATACGGACCGTTCTGTTGGAGCTATTTTGAGTAATGAAATTTCAAAAATATATGGTGCACAAGGATTACCAGATGACACCATATTAGTGGACTTTGAAGGATCTGCTGGACAAAGTTTTGGTGCTTTTGCAACGAATGGACTTTCTTTTAAAATTCACGGAAATTGTAATGATTATTTAGGAAAAGGACTTTCTGGAGCAAAATTAATTATCAAAGTCCCTCCTACTGCAACTTTTAAACCAGAAGAAAATATTATAATAGGAAATGTTGCCCTTTATGGAGCAATTACTGGAGAAGCCTATATAAATGGAATGGCTGGAGAACGTTTTTGTGTTAGGAACTCTGGAGCAACAGCAGTTGTAGAAGGAATTGGAGATCACGGTTGCGAATATATGACTGGAGGCACTGTAGTAGTTTTAGGAAAAACAGGACGAAATTTTGCCGCTGGAATGAGCGGTGGCATTGCGTATGTTTATGATCCAAATAAAAAATTCGACGCTACATTATGCAATATGGAAATGGTAGCATTCGAAACTTTAGAAGATAAAGATATTACTCAACTGAGACGTTTAATAAAAAATCATTCTTTATATACTGGTAGCCCGTTAGCCAGAAGACTTCTGGAAGATTGGGAAAACCAACAGACAAATTTCATCAAAGTGATGCCAACAGATTACAAAAAAGCATTACAAAGATTAGCGGAAGAAAAACAGATTGAAGAACTACTAGCACTATAATCATGGGAAAGATAGGAGGATTTAAAGAATATAATAGAACGGACGAAAATAATATAGTTGTCGAAGAAAGAGTGTCAAATTACATGGAATTTACAATTCCTTTGGAAAAAGACAAGATGAAGGAACAAGGTTCTCGATGTATGGATTGTGGAATTCCTTTTTGTCACAGTGCTTGTCCGTTAGGAAATTTGATACCTGATTTTAATGACATGGTACATCAAGAAGAATGGCAAAGTGCATTAGAAATTTTGCAATCTACCAATAATTTTCCAGAATTTACCGGTCGCTTATGCCCTGCTCCATGCGAGAAATCTTGTGTTTTAGGAATTATAAGTGAACCTGTAGCAATTGAGAATATAGAGAAAAATATTATCGAACGCGGTTTTGCAGAAGGATGGATAAAACCACAAACTCCAGCTATTAGAACAGGAAAAACAATAGCAGTAATTGGTTCTGGTCCTGCTGGATTAGCGGCTGCAGAACAATTAAATCGTGCTGGACACACAGTCACTGTTTTCGAAAGAGACAATGCAATAGGCGGTTTATTGCGTTACGGAATTCCAAATTTTAAGTTAGAAAAAGGAATTATTGATAGACGTGTAGCTATATTGGAAGCAGAAGGAATTGTTTTTAAAACCAATGTAAACGTTGGTGTAAATTATAGTATCGAAGAATTAAATTCTTTTGACTCTATTGTATTATGCGGAGGAGCAACAGAAAGAAGAAGTTTACCAACAAAAGGAATTGAAAGTAAAGGAGTTGTGCAAGCAATGGATTTCTTGACCCAACAAACCAAAGCATTATTCGGAGAAAAAATTGAAAATCAAGTAATGGCAACTGGCAAAGATGTCATTGTTATTGGTGGTGGAGATACTGGTTCCGATTGTGTGGGAACTTCAAACAGACACGGAGCAAAATCGGTTACAAATTTTGAGATTTTACCTAAACCACCAGTTGGAAGAAGTGAATCTACTCCTTGGCCATTTTGGCCTTTACAACTCAAAACATCTTCATCACATGAAGAAGGTTGCGATAGAAATTGGTTGATTAATACCAAAGAGTTTCTTTCAAATGATAAAGGAGAATTAGTTGGTTTAAAAACGGTTGAAGTGGCTTGGAAAATGACTCCCGGACAAAGGCCCGAATTAATTGAAAAAGAAGGTTCGGAGAAGATTTGGCCATGTGATTTGGCATTAATGGCTTTAGGATTTACAGGTCCTGAGAAAACATTAAGTGATCTATTAGGTTTAGAAGTTGATTTTAGAAGTAATTATAAAGCGACTAATTATCAAACAAATGTTCCGCATATATTTACGGCTGGCGATATGAGAAGAGGACAATCACTAATTGTTTGGGCAATTTCTGAAGGTCGCGAAGCTGCCAGAGAAGTTGATAATTATTTAATGGGTTTTACTAATTTACCAACAAAAGGAAAAGGCGACCTACCTAATTTATAATGTTTTTTTTTATAACCCTTGATGGTATAACAACTATCAAGGGTTTTTTTTTCGAAAATTTGAACTAAATGTTCAATTTAAAACTTTTTGTTATATTTTCATGTAATTCATTTATTAACTTGTACAACTAAAGAAAGAATAATAAATTTGCTGAAAATTAATAATTATGCAATCAAAAGACTTACTTCATTTAGCAGAACAATTTGGCAGTCCCTTATATGTTTATGATGCTGCAAAAATACAATCTCAATATAACAGATTATCAAAAGCTTTCTCGAAGGTAAATAAGTTGCGTATCAATTACGCTATGAAAGCATTATCTAACGTTGCCATTCTCCAATTATTAAGAGAAATGGGATCGGGACTTGACACTGTATCTATTCAAGAAGTAATGCTAGGGCTTCACGCAGGTTATGAGCCAGATAGAATTTTTTATACTCCTAACGGTGTTTCTCTAGAAGAGATTGAAGAAGTGAATGCGATGGGAGTGCAAATCAATATTGACAACTTATCTATATTAGAACAATTTGGTACAAAATATCCACACGTACCAGTTTGCATCCGAATTAATCCTCATGTTATGGCGGGAGGAAATGCAAATATATCTGTGGGTCACATCGATAGTAAATTTGGTATTTCAGTTCATCAATTACCACATTTAGTTCGTATTGTCGAAAACACAAAAATGAATATTGTTGGTATCCACATGCATACAGGTTCAGATATTCTTGATATAGAAGTATTTTTATATGCTGCTGAAATATTATTTGATGCTGCTAAAAGCTTTAAAAACCTTGAATTCTTAGATTTCGGAAGCGGATTTAAAGTTCCATACAAAAAAGATGATATTGAAACTGATATTGAAGAATTAGGTAAAAAATTATCTAAAAGATTCAATGCTTTTTGCGTTGAATACGGTAAAGAATTAACCTTGATTTTTGAACCAGGCAAATTCTTGGTGAGTGAAGCAGGGTACTTTCTAGCTAAAGTTAATGTGGTAAAACAAACAACATCTACAGTTTTCGCTGGTATTGATAGCGGATTCAATCATTTAATTAGACCCATGTTTTATGGTTCACAACATCACATCGAAAACATTTCAAATCCAAAAGGAAAAGAACGTTTCTACTCCGTAGTAGGATATATTTGTGAGACAGATACTTTTGCAAATAATAGAAGAATTTCAGAAATTAAAGAAGGTGATGTTTTAAGTTTTAGAAATGCGGGAGCTTATTGTTTCTCTATGGCTTCTAATTATAATTCGCGCTACAAACCTGCTGAAGTTTTATGGATGAATGGAGAAGGTCATTTAATCAGAGCTCATGAAACTTTTGAAGACTTATTGAAGAATCAAATACCACTGCCAACTACCGTTGCTGCGGTATAGGTTATATATTAAATTGTTAATGAAAACGGGACTAAATTTATTTTAGCCCCGTTTTTTTGTATCAAAGATATAATCAAAAACTTAAATTAATAAAAAAAGCTGTATCGATGATACAGCTTTTATAAAATTCTAGTAAATTATTTTTCTAAAACTTCCTCTAGTACATGAGATTCTGTTCCATTTGGAAAAGTGATTTTTATCTTTTGAGCAATTGTTGGGGCTATTGAAGTAATTTCTTTCTTCGCATACGATTCGCCTGGTTTAATATTCCAACCATAAAAAATAGCTGGAACATGTGTATCATAAGAATAAGGAGTTCCATGTGAAGTTCCTAAAGCACCATGCTCTGAATAACCAGGTTTTTCAAGTAAAACTAAATCACCATTTTGAGTAGAATCATACCCTTTAGCAATAAAGTTTAAAAAATAATCAGCTCCTGTAGAACCCAAAATTTCTTCTTCAGTATAGACACGTTTCATATAATCTTGTGTCAATAAATGATCTTTAAACGCTTGTTTTACGTTGTTTAGTTCTAAGCCTTTGGCTTTTATGATTTCTTTATTAAAAAACAAATTGAAATTTGAATAATTAAGAACTAAATCAACTCCAAATGTTTTAGTAGAGAACTCCGTCAGACTTTTGCGAATATCTTTTGGACTGATAAAATCAACAGCATATTTATTATCTTTTAAATAACGAACATTTTCAGCACCTGCATGATCAGCCGTTAGAAAAAGTAAATAATTATCTTTTCCAACAGTTTTATCTAAATAAGTCAAAAAATCTGCAATAGTTTGATCTAAACGCAAATAAGTATCTTGCAATTCCATAGAACGTGGCCCTAATAAGTGACCTACATAATCAGTACTAGAAAAACTTACAGTCAAAAAATCGGTAATATTATCTTTTCCTAATTCTTCATTTATAATAGCCTCTTTTGCAAATTCAGCCAATAAATCATTTCCAAACGGAACTGAACGGATAACACCTGCACCATTTTTATCATACATTTCTTTTAAATTGTAAGGCATCGTTGGAGTTTCGCTTTTGTATAATTTTCCTTCATAAGGATTATTGTCTGCCATACTTTCATTATAAGTCGCAACAGGCTTATATAAGTCCCAACCTTTATTTATATAGGGCATAAATCTTTTCTCTCCGTTAAATTTGTTTACCCAAGTTGGCAATTCTTTGCCATAAAAAGAACTAGAAATAAACGAACCTGTTTTACTAAACCAAAATGCCCAATTAGCAAAATGCCCTGCTGGCAATATAGCGCCTCTATCTTTCATGCTCATTCCTATTACTTTTCCCTTAAAATTAGTTGCCATTTTAAGTTCATCAGTTATAGTTGTCGCTTGCAAATTATTAGGTGACATTTCACCTTCTTCTTTACTTCCATCTCCCAATGTTGCTACACTAGCATCATCAGTACAATACATTTGCTTTCCAAGTTTACGACTAAACCATTCGTTTCCTACAATTCCATGAACAGCAGGAGTTGTACCAGTATAAATACTAGCGTGACCTGGAGCCGTATATGTAGGCATATAATTGTAATGCATATTTTGAAAAACGAAACCATTATTCATTAATCTTTTAAAACCATTTGGAGAAAAATCATCTGAAAAACGATATAAATACTCCATTTTCATCTGATCTACTACAATACCAACAACTAATTTAGGACGTTGCTGAGCTTGTGAGCTTATAGAAAAAACAAATACCAAAAAGAAAATAATTTTTTTCATATTATAAATTTATATTTAAACAAAAGTACAACTAAAAGTTTAATCAAACTTTGATCAACACGATAAGGATAAATAATTTATTGTATTTTTAAATTTGGTAAAATTTAAAAAAGCTAATGCATGATTACAAATAGCTATTTAAAAATTGAAGTAGCAAAAAAAATATTGATTCTCTAAGTTTATCAAGATCATAAAAATATTTAAGACTAAATTCTACCATTTCATGAATGTGAGATTATAATACTTTAAAAACATTCCTCGTCAAAATCAAATAAGAATCTATTTATTTAATATTACACATTTTCTATTTTACAAAATTATTTATTTAAAGCCTATTTCTTATGATTTTGTAAATCGGCATAAAGTCCTCTAATCATTTTATTAAATTACTTTATTGCATTCTAAAAAGTAGAATTCAATTAAAATTTAGATGAAATACAGAATTTTGCAATTTAGATAACTATATAGTAACAAACACAATACTAATAATACTAAATACTTTATCTATAAATAAAACCTTCACATGTAATAAAAAAACTTACTTTTATATAATGCAAAATAAACTGCTTTTTTTTCTTTTTTTAATTACTCCTTTACTAAGTAATTCGCAAGAATATGTAGACATTCTGAATATAAGCTATTCTAAAACAGGAAATACTAATTTCGGAAATACTTCGGATAAATCAAGTATTTCTATTTTTGATTCTAAAATAACTTTACCTATTGTTGTGAATGAAAAAACAGCAATTATCACTGGATTTGATTTTAGCATTAAAAAATTACAATTCTTTCCTAACGATGAATTCAGTAAATTATATTACACTCGTATTAAATTAGGTATATCAACTCAACATTCAGATCGGTGGGGTGGAACTTATATCTTACTTCCAGTACTTTCATCAGACTATAAAAATGTAAATTCAAAAGATATCTTCATGGGTTTACTTACAGTATGGACCTATAAAAAACATAAAAATTTAAATTATAAATTTGGTCTGTATAGCGGTAATGAGGCTTACGGTTTATATATTACGCCCATAATTGGAATGTATTATATTAGTCCTAATTCCAATTTTGAAATTAGTGCATTAATTCCAGGACTTTTTGATATGAATTTAGGAATTTCTAATAAAGTAAAATTAGGAATAGATTACAAAGGAGTCTCTGAAACTTTTAATCTTTATAAAAACAAATCACTTACAACATATACTGAAAATCGAACATTAGAGTTTTCATCCTACATTCAGAATAATTCATTAAATAAAAACCTAATTATGCGTTTAAAATTAGGTTTTACTACAAATAATTTTGATGTCTACGCTGTGGATGATAAAATTGATTTGTCTATTACACCATTCAAAATAGGAGATAAAAGGACTAAACTAAATACAAATTTAAATAGTAGTCCTTTCTTAAGGATAGAAGCAATATATCGTTTTAATATTACTTCAAAATAAAGGATTATAAAACAAGATTATAGGTGAAAATTCTTTATTATTATTTCTTTAAACACTTTCTACTACATTACTTTGACGTAATAGTAGTTTTTATTTGTACTATCATACTACAATTATCGACAAAAAAATTGTAACCTGTAATTTATATTTCTAAACTAGCAACTCAGTTTGTCGCTATACAAGTATTTAATGGATCAATCCTAGAAGTTGGGGAGAATTAAAGATTTACTAAATTAGCTGCTTAAAAAAACAAGCCTTGGAGAATTACATAGAACTTTTAAAACTGATCCTTCCT